>CAYNFL010000025.1:0-10723 GCA_964396465.1 uncultured Christensenellaceae bacterium | reverse complement strand
AAAGCTGAGCTCCTTCGTCGGCGTGCCGATAAAGCATACGTGCGCTTTGTTTGCCGCCAGCTTAAACGCCAGCTTCATCGTTACGGTAACGCCTGCCGTCTCAAATACATAATCAAACCCTGCGGGCCCCGAAAGCTTCTTAGCGGCATCGATAAAGTCCTCTTGTGACGTGTTCACCGTCGCATGCGCGCCGAGCTTTTCCGCAAGCTTCAATCGCTCATCGATGATGTCGAATACGACCACCTTTTTCGCGCCCAGCAGAAAAGCCCACTGCATCGTAAATATACCGATCGTGCCGCCGCCGAGTATCGCCACTGTGCCGCCGCCTCTGTAATCGCTTTGCAGTACGCCGTGCAGCGCCACGGTGGATGGTTCAAACATCGCTCCCTGCTCGAAGGATATCGACGGGTCGAACACAACCGCGTTGCGCTCGGGGATCACCACGAAATCCGCATTACTGCCCTGTCGGCGCGAACCGATGAAGCTGTAATGCCTGCACAGCGCGTAGTTGCCTTGCTGGCAGTCATCGCATTTCATGCACGGCACGAGCGGCGCGCCCGCTACCCTGTCCCCCACCTTGACTGTCGTTACGTCCTTGCCTGTTTCCACAACTTCTCCCGCAAATTCGTGCCCCAGCACGATCGGGTAAAAGTGTACTCCGTTATGCAATACGCGCGGTATGTCCGATCCACATATGCCGGACACCGCGACCTTTATTTTTACATCGCTGTCTCCTGTCTTTTGCTCCTCGATATCCATATAACGGACGTCTTCGTTTGCTACTACTACGCTGGCTTTCATCCGCTTCACCTTTACCTGTCCATCAATTCTTTTAGCGCTTGATACAGCGCGATATAGGTTTCGTATCCCTTGTCATAAACGTGCTTTTTTCCATTATCCGGCTCATGCTTTCTCTTCACCGCGACCGTCACGCCGACCGCTTCGTCAAAATCACGGTACATGCCCACGCCAACGCCGGCGAGTATCGCGGCGCCCAGCGTTGAAGCCGTATCGGAAGCGGGCACTTCAATCGCCTTGCCCGTAATATCCGCCTTCATCTGCGTCCAGAACTTCGAGTTCGCCGCACCGCCCATCGCGCGCATCGTGCCCACCTGCGCGCCCGCGCTCGCCGCGGCGTTCAAATTGTGCCGAAGCGAATAAACTGCTCCCTCCATCACGGCGCGCGCCATATGCGCTTTTGTTTTGGAATAATCGAGGCCGTAGAACACGCCCTTGGCTTTCTCGTCCCATATCGGCGAGCGTTCGCCCGCCATATAGGGCAGAAACACGACGCCTTCGCTGCCAGCGGGAACCGTTTCCGCAAGCGCATCCAGCAGCGCCAGCGATGACCGCCCCGTTTCTTTCTCCTTAAACTTTTCCTCAAAACCGAACTGCTCGTTGAACCAGCGAATCGTGCCGCCGCCGCCCGTTGTACCGCCCTGCAGCAGCCATCTGCCCGGTACGACATGAAAGCTCAGTATCAGCCTTGGGTCGGCGCAGTACTGCTCGACGCAGATGCTCATGCCTCCGGCCTGCCCGCCCTGCTCCTGCGTCTGCCCCGCGTGCAGCACACCCGCGCCCAATGTGCCGCATGCGGCATCCAATCCCCCCGCGACTACCGGCGTGCCTTCCATCAGCCCCGTGCTTTGCGCAGCGCTTGCAGTAATCTTACCTACGATTTCGTGGCAATCCACAATCTCGGGCAGCATGCCGCGTTCGATTCCCAGTTCAGCACACATCGCGCCGTCCCATTGGCGCTTTTTCATATCAAAGCAGTGCAGACCGTATCCTTGGGAGGCGTCCTGACTGATGACGCCCGTCAGCCGGTATACGATATAGCTGTTCGACTGCAGTATCTTGCTTGTTCGATGGTACGCTTCCGGCATATTTTCCTTGAGCCATATGATCTTGCCGGTCGTATACTGGCATTTAAGTGGATTCCCGCTGATTTCAAATATTTTGTCCTCGCCGATTTTTGCATTCAGCTTTCTGCAAATCGCTTCGCTGCGCGTATCCATCCATATGGGATCGGGCGCGAGAACTTCGCCTTGATCGTCCACGGCGATCGCAGACCAGCTCTGGCCGCTTAAGCCCACGCCCGATATTTTAGCGGCATCGATTTGATTATCACTGAGCAACTTGCTTGTGCCAAGGCACACCGCAGCCCACCACTCTTCGGGGTTCTGCTCCACAAACCCCGGCGAGGGATACCGCACCGGGTATTCCTCCGTACTGCTGCATACCACCCGCCCGTCCTTAGTAAACAACGCGAGCTTGCATCCGCTGGTGCCGATATCAATACCCAGCAGCATATCTCCTGCAATCACTTGATGACTCCCTTTTGTACCATAACATTGGCGTATATCGCCTCTTCACCTGACTGTATGATGCAGTACGATTTTTTCGCTTCGTCGTAGAAATCAAACCTATCCAAAAAGCCGATCGCTTTTTCGCCGCGCGCGTCGTGCTTCGAAACAATTTCCTTATATTCGTCCCAAATCTCTATCTTTAAGTTCCGGTCGCATTCCATCGTCTGCATGAGTTTAACCGGATGCTCGATATACGCGTCGCAGGGGATTACCGAAAGCACCGCTTCCAGCAAATCAGTTCCCGAAATACCGTCCGCGCGCAGAAAAGTGCAGTTTCCTTCCTTTGCGAATCTCTTGCCGGGAAAATTCGCGTCACCAATCACGACAACATCGCTATGGCCCATCTCGCACAGCACCGCGATGATTTCAGGCGACAACAGCTTCGGTACTCCCAATAACATATCCTTTTCTCCAATCCATTCATTATGGTTCTTACGGTACGATAACATTCGCCGTCATTGTGATTCATTTATCAAGCCCCTTCTATGATTGAGGGCAGCCCAGACTGAGCTGCCCTCTTTCATAGAACCAATTATGAATTATTCGTAGAGCAGTGCCGCGATGTCTTCGTCTTCCATGTTGTCCTTCGTGTAGAACTTGCAGCCGGTATCCACGATCGGCTCAAGCTTCTCACCGTTCAATGCCTTTACGGAAAGCTCAACCGCCAAGTAACCGATCATGTACGGATCCTGTGTCACAGCGCCATAGAACCACTGGTTCTTTATCGCCGTCAGCAACGGCTTGCCCGAGTCAAAGCCCACCACAATCAGGTCTTTGTATTTGCCGCTTGCACGGTCAAGATCGGAACCATCCGTCGTTGCTGTGAGCATTCCGTCCACAGTACCGGAGTTAGTGCAGAACACACCGATCGGCGCTTTCTGGAGAACACCCTGGCATGCCGTCTGGCAATCCGTCGTGTTTGTAGATGCTGCGATGGAAACTACGATTTCAACCGCAATGTCGCCCGAAGTGGACGCCTTCGCCCATGTATCATGGCCTGTTACCGCCACAAGGCCGGGCTGCGCAGCTTCGCAAAGCTCGGACATCTTGTTTACAAAACCGGTCGTACGACCGGTAATGGAGGCCGAGGTCGCATCTTGGCTGACTACGCTGAGAACCACCGGGGCATCCTTTGTCGCTGCCGCAATAGCCGACTTGATCGAGTCGATATTGTACATGTTTTCAGCTCCAAGAGCGCCTGCCGATTCGTTATTCGTAGAAGCGGTAGAAACGATGGAACCTTCGGGCGCATTTGGAACGCCTGAGTCAAATCCGACAACCGGGATTCCTTTTTCTTTGCAGGTGCTAAGCTGCTCGTTGACGGATTCGGTATCGAGCGCAGCCAGCGCAAGCGCATCCGGGTTCTTTGCCAAAACCGCATTCAGCATATCGACCTGCTTGCTGATCTCCGATTCGGAGTCCGGCCCGTCAAACGTAATCTCCACGCCATACTTTTCAGCTGCCGCGTCAGCACCGGCCTTAACCGTTACCCAAAACTTGTGCTGCCAGCCTTTTGAAATAATTGCAACATAGGTCTTTCCGTCATTCTTTGCGTCTGCACCTGTACCACAAGCTACAAGTGACAATACCATAGCCAGTGCGATCAACAGAACCAAGACTTTCTTCATATCCCTTTTCCTCCTGATTTTTTTATATCAACGGGCAAACCCGAAGACATCTAAAATATATGTCTTCTATTTTATTTTAATTTTATTTCCCTGCTTGATACGATACTGGTCAAGCAGCACAGCGCCAATTACAACCACGCCCATAAAGAAGTTCTGCCATTGGGCTTGCAATCCCATTGAAAGCAGCCCTGCTCTCATCGTGCTCATAATAAACACACCGATAATGGTTCCCACCAAACTGCCCATGCCGCCACTCATGCTCGTCCCGCCAATGACCGCACCCGCTATTCCCAGCAGTTCAAGACCGCTGCCTTGGCCTGGAATTATCGTCGTATAAACCGCCGCAAACATCACACCCCCAAGGCCACTGCACAATCCGCAAAACGCATATACTGCCGTCAACCAAGGACGCGTCTTAATTCCGGACAGCCTTGCCGCTTCGATGTTGGAGCCTATCGCATACGTATACCGCCCAAACCGGGTTTTATTAAGCAATATCAGTGAAATCACAAAGAATAGCAGCAGCCATAATATACCGACCGGCAGACTGATCTTGCCGCCTGATTCCGTCACGATGGACGCCTTATAAAATACCGTCTTAAACCAGTCGTTTTCCGTACCTACTGTCGGATACCTCATTGTCTGCACCTTGGTTACGATTGCGCCAAAACCCATGCCGATCATCTGCATGCCCAGCGTCGCGATGAACGGCGGCAGTTTTAAATACGAAACCATCAAGCCATTGATCGTACCAAACGCAACCCCGATAAATACAACTAACAGCAGGCACAGCCACATCGGCCAATTTAATACGCTGTACGCCCATCCGCCAAGCAGCGCTGCGCATAACATGTTGGTACCCAGCGAAAGATCAATACCGGCAGTAATGATGACGAATGTGACGCCGATCGCCAAATATCCGATAAAATACGATGCATCCAGAATATTTACGAGATAATCCACTGAAAAAAAATTTTCACCGAATATTGCAAAAAATACATATAGCAATATCAATACAATTGGGGCAAGCAGCTTGGTTAAATCCAATTTTTTAAAAATACTCGTTTTGCCTTCCATAATCTTACCTCACATATTCATTGTAGCTAAAGTCATGATCTTTTCCTGCGTAGTTTCGGCGATGTCCATCTCACCGGTGATCGCGCCTTCGCACATGATAATGAGCCTGTCACTCATGCGCAGCAGCTCCGGCATTTCGGACGATATCATGATGATCGACTTTCCTTCCGCGGCGAGCAGATTCATCAGCTTGTAAATCTCCTGCTTCGCGCCGACATCAATGCCTCTCGTGGGCTCGTCGAATATCAATATATCGCTGTTCTTGATGAGCCATTTGGCGACGATCGCTTTTTGCTGGTTGCCGCCCGAAAGGTTCCGGACGATTTGCCGGACGGACGGCGTCTTGATATCAATTTTTTGTACGTATTCGCTCGTTACTTCATCAATCTTTTTATCATTGGTAAATGGACCTGTCATAAAATTATCCAGCGCAGCCATAACGCAATTGTCTCTCAGGCTGAGGCAAATTGCGAGACCAAACCTCTTTCTGTCCTCGGATAAATAGCAGATTCCGTTGGAGATTGCGTCGCTTGGGGATTTGATCATTACCCTTTTCCCATTGATCGAAACAACTCCGCTCCTGGACGGATCCGCGCCGAAAAGCGCGCGCATAGTTTCCGTGCGCCCTGCACCTATCAAACCCGCGAAGCCCAATATTTCGCCCTTTCGGAGTTCAAACGATACATCTTTGACATTATCCGCGTTCAGATGCTCAACCTTGAGCACAACCGGAGAGCCTTGAGGAACCGTGCTCTTTTCTTTTGGCTTCTCATAAATCACGCGACCCACCATCATACTGATGATCTGCTCTTTTGTTAACTCGCCTATTTTTTTTGTGGCGATATACTGCCCATCGCGCATCACGGTGACGCGGTCGCTGATCTGGGGAAGCTCATCCAGACGGTGGGATATGTAGATGATGCCGTGGCCCTTGTCACGCAGGCTGCGGATCACATTGAACAGTTCTTGAATCTCGTTCTCGGTGAGCGCCGCGGTGGGCTCGTCGAGTATCAGCAGCTCACTGTCGTAAGAGAGCACCTTTGCGATTTCTACCATCTGTTGCTTCGCTACTGTCAGCTTGCTGATGGGTAATGTGGGATCTATATCCATATGCAATGCACCCAGCATCTCGCGCGCCAGCTTGTTTTCCGATCTGTTGTTGATAAACAAGCCTTTTATAGGCTCCTTGCCTATGAAAATGTTCTGCGCAATAGTCAGGTGCGGCATGAGGTTGAGCTCCTGATGGATGATGCCGATACCCAGCTCCTGCGCATGCTTTGGGTTGTTGGCCTCGATCTCCTCGCCGTGCAGTTTGATCGTGCCGCCATCCTTTTTATAAATGCCCGACAACACCTTCATCAGCGTTGATTTCCCGGCGCCGTTTTCACCGACCAATGCGTGCACCTCGCCTTTATATACGGTCAGCGACGCGTTATCGAGCGCGTGAACACCCGGAAAATACTTTTGTATACCCGACATTTCCAGTAATACTTCAGACACGGCAATATCCTTTCACTTATGAAGTTCAATGCTTAATTCAATTTTTATGTTGCGTAATATCTTAAAAAAACTTTACCTGCATCCTTATTTCCTGTTCATTATATATTAGCTATCATGAATGTCAACATAATACGTTGAATTAAATATTGATACGTTTCAATTGAATTGATACGTTTCAATTGAACTATTGTACTTATCCCGTATATATTGTATAATGCATTCGACATAAATCATCATACAGAATGAAGGAAGCTTATCGATATGAGCACCATTAAGGATGTCGCACGGCTCGCGGGAGTATCCGTCGGAACCGTGTCCAATTATCTGACCGGGGTAAAAAACGTGCTGCCGGAGACGACCATTAAGATCAAATCTGCGATTGCCAACCTTAATTATAAGCCAAACCCGTATGCAAAAAATCTGCGCGCCAACAGCAACACGGAAATCGGTGTCGTACTCCCGAACACCCATGAGGCCTATTACGCGTATCTGCTTGCCGGTATGGAAGCCGAACTGAAAAAATCCGGATACTACCTTAATCTTGGATTCTCCGGCGATATCCCCGAAAACGAAACCATGATCGTGGACAGCTTCCTTGAAAAAAACGCATGCGGCCTTATCGTGATGTCCTGCCTGAAAGACTGCGAATACTATGACCGCATCACAAGCACTCCCATCGTTTTTATCGACAGGAAAGTTACGTCGCGCGACGCCAATTTCATATCGTTCAACCAGTACGAGACCATGACCTATCTGCTCTCGCAGATATATGACCGCGGATGCAGGCGCATCGCGCTCATCACAGGCCCCGATCACTTCTCGTGTGAACTGGAATATGCACGCGCGTATCGTGACTTTTTTAATTTGAAAGGCTTAGACGTCGATGAAAATTTGATCTGCCATATCAACATGACCAAAGAGGAAGGCTTCCGTACAGGTATTTTCCTTTTCCAAAACCAATCCCCGCAGGCCGTCATCTCCACCTCAAGGCTTATGACCAACGGTTTGGAGCAGGCCGCCTGCCTCGCGGGAATCTCTCTGGACGATGATATGGTGATGGTTTCCATCGGCCAGGAAACGCTCTCGGGATATCAGAAGTATAACAGCATCATCGTTTCGATGCGCCCGGCCAATTCCTTGGGCGCCAAAGCCGCTCAATTGCTGAAAAGCAATATTGACAGCCCGCTGATGTTTGAAAAGCAGCAGATCATATTGAGCGACAAGATCATCGGAAAAAATCTGTTTGAAACCCCCAAGGCTTTAATTGAAACGCACAAATCCTGCAGTAAAAAGCTGCGCGTGCTTTTCCTTGACTCCCCCAACGCCCATGGGGTGATCAGTACGCATACCGATTTTACGCGCAGAACAAACATCACTGTGGAGGCCACATTGTGCGAGCACGGCGCACTGCTTTCAAGGCTGATGGACAAGGAGTACTTAAGTACGTTTGATGTATGCATGTATGACAATCCGTGGCTTGATATCCTGGTTTCAGAAAACAACTTTATGGATATCACGGATTTCATCAATTCCAATTTAATCGATACCTCCGAGATTTTGGACGGGCTGATCGACAAGGTGGGGCGGATTCATGACAGATACTACGGCGTACCCTTTACCTTTGGGCCGCAGCTTTTGCTTTACCGCCGCGATTTGTTCGATAATCCCAAGCTTCAGGATCTGTTTGAAAAGAAATACCGTGCGAAGCTTCATGTGCCGCGCACATGGTTCGAATTCAACGTTGTGAGCAGCTTCTTTACACACTCGTTGAATCCTTATTCTCCGGTTGAGTACGGCACTTCTCTGTCCGCGAGGAACGATGCCAACCTTCTGCCCGAGCTGATGCCGAGGGTCTGGGCTTACGGCGGCAGCGTATTTGACAGTAACGGGGTTCCGCTTGTCACCTCCCCCGCGTTTAAAAAAGGCGTTAACAGCCTGCTTGAAAGCTTTAAATATGCGCCGGAGCAAACGTTGACGCACAGCGTAGAGGACACCGTTCAGGATTTTTATCTCGGCAAAACGGCGATGCTCGTGAGCTTCGCCGCATTCATTGCGGATGTCAACAACACCGCCAAATCGAAGATCACAGGCAGAATCGGTTATTCCAACATACCGGGAAACCATTCCGTATTGGGCGGCTGGGGGCTCGCGATACCCGCAAGCAACACCAACCCTTCGGCAGCGTTTGAATTCATACGCTGGATATGCGATCCGGAGATGAGCAAGTTTTTTGCGATACTCGACGGCCAGTCCCCGCTTAAAAACGTATATACGAACGACGAGCTTGCCAACCATTACCCGTGGCTGCCTCTGATCTATAAAACGTATCCGGGCAACAAGCAGCGTAAATCCATCGTGAAGCATGATGGTTCGCTGGTTCCGATCAGCGAGATTGAGGCTTTGATTTACGAGCACGTGATGAGTATACTTCATCATCGTGTTTCCACCGAGGACGCGATGGCGGCGCTCAGCGATGATCTGTGGGGGCTTGTTTCCGCCCCGAGGCGTTGAAGCATCGCTTTAAACCGTGCCCATATTCATTTAGCATGTACGGAGGCAAATCATCATGATCACCATCAGCGCCTGCATGATCGTTAAAAACGAGGAGAAGCTGCTTAAAAGGGCGATATCCTGCTTTATCGGCTTCGCTGATGAAATCATCATCGTGGATACCGGCTCGACGGATAAAACCAAAGCGATTGCACGGGAATATACCGACAAGGTATACGATTTTGAATGGCGCGATGATTTCTCCGACGCCCGGAACTATGCCGCCTCAAAGGCGGTTATGGACTATATCTACTGCGCGGACGCCGACGAGGTGATCGACAAAGCCAATCAGCGCGCTTTTCTGCTTTTAAAGGGAGCGCTGGACAGCGAAATTGACATCGTTCAAATGAGATACAGCAATCAGCTTCGCTTTGGTACTACCTATAACTTCGATGTGGAATACCGGTCGAAGCTGTATAAGCGGTTTCACGAAGTTCGCTGGAAGGATCCCATTCACGAAGTACTCGATCCGAAATTGCGTGTTTTTAACAGTGAAATCGTCATTACACACATGCCCGAAAAAATGCACGGTGCGAGAGACCTCGCCATATTCAGAAACGTCGGCACGCCGGGCAGCCTGCTTTCCATTCGGCTGCACCGGTTATACGCGCGCGAACTGTTCTTCGCCGGCAGCGACGAAGACTTTCTTTTATCTTATGATTATTTTGAGTGGACGCTGCACGAACAGTCGGCAGCGGAAGACCATGTCCGCGCGTCGCAGTGCGTTATCGCCAAATGCGCCAATTTAAAAAACGACAGCGAGACTTTATTTGCGGTATGCCTGAAAAACATTATCGGTAAACCCGGCGCGGAAATCTGCTGCGAGCTGGGCGACTATTATATGCGCAAAGAAAATTTCGAGGAAGGGCGACTTGGTATTATACGGCCGCTTTCGGTGCGGAAAGCGAGTTCAACATCCGCTGCTCCGGCGACCTGCCGCTCCAAAAGCTTTCGGAATGCTGCCTGAAGTTGGGTGAACCGGACGACTCCCTCAAATATAAAAAGCAGGCGGCCGAGTGGGCGTCTAAATGGATTGCCCGTTCACCCGACGCACCGTAAACAGATATCCGGTTGCTAAACAAACAAAAACGTACGCCCTGCCTGATGGCAGGGCGTTTCAGCTTGCTGATAAAGCCTCCTGCCATGATATATGCTTCGAAGCTGTTGTGGACTCCACATGGAAACATGCCTTTCGATAAGGCCGCCCTTGAGAAAGGCAATAAAACAGATGGGTTATGCACATAAAACCGATGACAAACGTAAGTTTGTCATCGGCCTGGTACGCCCTGCCTGATGGCAGGGCGTTTGTATCTATACGTGAAAAGTCTGAACTTTATGTGGGATTATGGCCCGTATTTAGCAAAGTAATCGCGGACGCCGTATTCCTCGATCAGCCTTTGCACTGTTGTCGGTCCGGCTACGCCGTCGTCGTCCAGCCCGTGATCCTGCTGGAACTTGATCAGCGCTTTTTTGGTTCCCAAACCGAAGTAACCATCAATCTTTTCAATCTTATAACCCAGCGCGTTCAGCATAAACTGGATGCGCACCACCCGGTCCTCCACCATGCAGCCGTACTGCGCGTATTTATAAACCCGCTCA
>CAYNFL010000024.1:0-14539 GCA_964396465.1 uncultured Christensenellaceae bacterium | reverse complement strand
CCCGATAAAACCTTCCACCCTGTCTTTTCTGCCAGTTCCTTTACCGTCATAAGTTCTCCTTCCTTTCCTTTCCCGTCAGCTCCACCATCTGCTCCGCAAGGCTCGTCACCTTATCGCGCAGCTTGAATATGCAATCGAGCTCCTTCGCGTCGCCGCGCACGATATCCTCGGCCATCGCGCGGCACGAAGGCGAGCCGCACGAGCCGCAGTCGAGCCCCGGCAGCCGCGCTGCGATTTCTTCAATCTGTTCCATCTTCCGCATCGCAAGGGTAACGTCTTCGTCGATCTTCATCACCGGTCGCGCTTGAATAGGCTGCGTAAAATTCACCGTGCCGTCATCGATATACCGCGCGGCATATTGTGGATCAAGTTCGGTGTTGCGCACAAGCGCCGCGAGCTTTTTAATGCGCGTACGCGCAACGAAAGGGTTCTCAAACGTGAGCGGGCCGCCTACGCAGCCGCCCGGGCACGCGAGCCCTTCGAAAAATTCGAGGTCGGTCAGCTTGCCGTTCTCGATTTCCTCGAGCACCTTGATCACGTTAGCAATGCCGTCCACGGCGAGGCAGTTGCCGCTGCCCGACGCGCTGCATTCCCCCCCCGAATTGGCCCAGCCCACGCCGTATACCGACGCGGTATTGCCGTCCAGCGTAATCACGCTGGGCTTTTTAAGCTGCCCCGAGAGCAGCCCGTAGATATCCATCACGGAGATTGCGCCGTCCACGCTGCTTTTCTCCGTGCCGTAAGGGTTCTTGACCGCGGTCATCTTGGCGGGGCAGGGCGTGATGAAAAACACGCCGATATCCTGCCTGCGCACACCGTTCTTTTCGGCGTACTCGGTTTTCGCTGCAGATGCTGCCACCTCCATGGGCGATTGCAGATCGACGATGTTGTCGATCAGGTTGGGAAAGCGCACCTGAATGAGCCGTACCACGGCGGGGCAAGCGGACGAAATAACGGGCAGGTTTTCCTTTCGCCCGATTCGTTTCCGCAGTGCGCAGCTTACGACGTCCGCGCCGCGCGCCACCTCGTACACATCGTCAAAACCCATCAATTTTAGAGCGACGATGACACGGTCGATGCTGGCGAGGTTTTTAAACTGCCCGTACAGCGAGGGCGCGGGCAGCGCGATCTTGTACTTGAACCGGTTCGTATCCGAAAACGGATCGGTGTAGGCGATCTTGGCGTGGTACGGGCAAACGCGGATGCACTCTCCGCAGTCGATGCAGCGCTCCGCGATAATCTGCGCCTTGCCGTCGCGCACGCGTATCGCCTCCGTCGGGCAGTGCTTGATACAGTTGGTGCAGCCGCGGCACTTGTCGCGCTCCAGCCGCACGGAATGGAAGTACGTGTTCATAGTCCTTTTCTTTCTAGCCGGTACGGAACGACATCACAAGGCTCGTCCCGCCGCTGTCCGATCGTATTTTAAGCGTATCGCTGTTGTGCTTGATGTTGGGCAGGCCCATACCTGCGCCAAAGCCCATCATGCGCACGCTCGACGGCGCTGTGGAGAAACCCTCCCGCATGGCCTTGTCGATATTCTCGATGCCCGGCCCGGTATCGGTACAATGAAGCTCAACCGATTCGGGGGTAACGGAAAGCTCCATCCGGCCGCCGTGGCTGTGAATGACGATATTCATCTCCGCTTCGTAGGCCGCGATGGTGACGCGGCGCACAACGGCGGGATCGATGCCGATCCTTTTGAGAAGCCCCTTGATCTTTGCCGAGGCTTCCCCCGCGGCGGCGTAATCGCCCGCGGCGATATCGAACGTTTCCTTAAACCCCTCTGTCACTGCGTTTAAGCCTTTCTGCACGGCATGAGGCCCTGCGCGTAAAGCCGCCCGCACGCTTCAAAAAGCGTGCTGCGGCAGCACAGCAGCGTGATACCCGTCTGCTTTGCGAGTTCCACCATTTCCTCCGTGGGGCGCTTGTCCCGCACGAACATCACACACGGCACGTCGAGTATCTGCGCGGTGCGCAGCACGTGCATGTTCACCATGCCCGTTAAAAGCAGGCAGCTTTCTGTTGCGTAGGTCAAGACATCGCTCATCAGATCCGCGCCAAATGCCGAAAACAGCGGCTTGTCCAAATTCGCTTCGCCGCAGATGATATCACAGCCGAGCGCCTCGGCTGCTTCGCGTATGGTCATAGCGCCTCCCTGGCAAAAATATAAATCAACCGCTGATTCCTTTTAAAAAAGCGGAATAGTCAACCACGATGCCAATCAGATTATACTTCAATTTCGCGGAAAACTCCACCGCGGATACATCGGTTGATAACGGTATATTGTTCATTTTTTCACAAAAATCCGACATATACGCGGAAAGGCTTTGTATTGCACTGTCGTCCGGTGATACAACCGTCTCAAGATTGCCGCTCACCGCTGCTACATCGCTTACCAAGGTTTCAATGTCGGCGTCCACGTTTTTACCGCTGTCGGCGTCGAACACGATCTGCTGCAGCGTTTGGACCGTGTCCGGCACGGCGGTAAAACACGCTTTAATCGCTTCCGTCTGCGCGGGCGTTGCTCCGATTTTAAACTCCAGCGCGCCGGATTTGAGTTGGAATACAGTGGAGGTGACGCTTTGCCCTGCCAGCGTAGCTTGTACATCCTTTGCGTCGCTTTCATCCAAATACCCCGCTGCAAACACGCGGTACAGTTCGCCGTCGTATGCGACGTAACCCGCGCCGCCCAGCGCCGCGATGGTTTGAGCGGAAGTATCCGCATGGCTTTCATCGGTAAACGCGCCTACCTGCAGCGTATAAAGCGATATTTCCCCGGCAGTAATGGTCTCCTCTACGCGCTCCGTTTCCAATGAAGGCTGCACCGCCCCCTGCGTATCGATGGGCGAATTGGTTACCGATGCCTCCGGCGTACCCGCCGCCGGGCTTGCTTTTCCGACTACCGGCTCGATCACGTTCTTGGCGAGCCAGCCGCCCGCCGCGCCCGCGCCGATAAAGTACGCGGCAATTCCGAGTATCACCACAGCGATGATCCAGTTGGCGTATCGCGATTTCCTTTTTGGCGGCGGTGACGACGCCATTCTTGAGTATCTCATATCCTTCCTCCTCATCATAAGGTTAATAACATCTATATGATAAAAAGAGGACAAATATGAAAAGGCTCCGGAACGTACCGGAACCCATATATCAAAGCATGTTTGCCATTCAGCTAAATCCATATAATTCTTCAGTACACACAGCACGCGGCTTTGACCAGCCGCTTGACATCACATCAACCCGATTCTCCCTTTAAAGTAGCGGCCCTCCCGGTTTACGCGATCAATCGCGCCGCACAGCTCATCAGCGTTTGCTTCCACGATGGCATTCGCAAAGTAATATCCCGCTTCCATCAACATTTTAGCGAAGCTTGGGTTCACCCACTGCTCGTCAAACCCGCCAAAACAATAATTTCTTCAAGCAACGCCCTATCCGCGTCAAAGCAATACGGCATGGCTAAAGCTCTTGAAACACCGGTTTATTTACCGCGACTTGCCCATGAAGAACAGTGCGATGGTGCCCGGGCCGGAATGCGCACCGATCACCGCGCCGATCGCACTGATCATGATATCCCCGATCATCGGCAAACGTTCGCGCAACATCTCGGCGAGCTTTTGCGCAGCCTCCTCGTCGTCGCCGTGGCTGATGAATATGCGCTGGCCTTCCGGATTGCGGATCAGCGCTTCCATTTTTTCTGCCAAGCATTTCAGCGCGCGGCGGCGCCCCTGCTCCTTTTCACGCGGTATCAGATGCCCTTCAAAATCTACATTGAGTACCGGCTTGATGTGCAGCAAGTTACCCACGAATGCCGCGGCACCCGTTACGCGCCCGCCGCGGCGCAGATGCGAAAGGCTGTCCACCGTGAACCAGTGGTTGATATTGAGTTTATTGGCTTCCACCCATTTGGCGGTTTCGTCGATGCCCTTGCCCTCCGCGCGCATCCTTACGGCATAGTCCACAAGCAGCCCAAGCCCGAGCGATGCGCACAGCGAATCGACTACGATCAGCTTCCTTTCAGGATACTTCGCGCGAAGTTCCTCCACAACAAGCCGCACGTTGTTGTAGCTGCCCGAAAGCCCCGAAGAAAACTCAATGTGCAGCAGGTCGTTGCCCGCAGCGAGAATCGGCTCAAACTTCTCCGTAATCTCTTCGGGAATTAGCTGCGATGTGCTGGGCATCTTCCCGTCGCGTTCAAAAGAGTAGAACGTTTTCGGGTCCATATCTCCATCCTTGTATTCCTTATGATCCAATATAAATGTATATTTCATAATCAGCAGATCATGTTTTTGCACATAATCAAGCGGCAGGTCAGAAGTGGAACTGGTCCCGATCACAAAATTCGCCATATCGATATCCTCCCTTTTTAGTCATTTTATAATGTTCGGTATCTAATGGCAAGTTTCCTTTCATTAATTAATACTTTTTTCATATAATCGCTTAATTTCGCCGATTATTCGTTATTCGGAACATTTTTTCAATATAGCGACGATATCGTCCATGTTCGGATTGCCTTCTAAAACACACTCACCGTCTACAAAAAAAGCCGGTACGAACGTGTGCGGATACTGCGCGCTCCCTATATCCTCCTCACAGATATATTGTATATCCAGCGCGGTAAACTCCGGGGTGTTCACCAGCGCACGCCGAATGAGCATTTTTGCTTTTTTGCAGTACGCGCAATGTTCCCCGCAAAGTACAATCAATTGCTTCATGTTATCACCTCTACCATATGTATATGTTGCAGTATGGGTTCTTTGTGAAAAAGCGAAAAATAGCGAATGCATTATCCTATTTAAAAATTGCATAAATCAGCTTGATTGCAGGTTGATGGTATGGTATTATGATCGAAAATGAAATGTCGTACTCTTTAAACTTCATATTGAAAGACCAACGGAGGAAAATATGAAATTATCAGCAAAGGCGCTGGGGATATCCCCGTCGATAACCCTTAAAGTAACTGCTATGGCCAAAAAAATGGCACAGGAAGGCCGTGATGTGGTGGGATTTGGCGCGGGGGAACCGGATTTTGATACACCCGCGAACATTGTCGAAGCAGCAAAGAAAGCGCTTGATATGGGACTCACGCGCTATACACCCTCCTCGGGAACGGCGGAATTGCGAAAGGCCATCGCAGACCGCCTGATGAGAAAATGCGGCTTAGCTTATTCTCCCGGAGAAATCATCGTCAGCAATGGCGCAAAGCACTCGCTGTTCAACGTATTTGCCGCTATATTAAACCCGGGAGACGAGGTCATCATTCCTGTCCCCTACTGGCTGACTTATCCGGAACTCGTGCGCATGCACGACGGCATACCCGTATACCTTGAAACGGGCGATACCTTTAAGGCGACCGCGGACAGTATCAGCCGCGCGATTACGAAGAATACGAAGGCGCTCATACTCAACTCGCCTTCCAATCCGTGCGGCGCAGTCTACACGCGCGAAGAGCTTATCGCAATCGCCGATGTCGTAGTAAAAAAAGGTATTTTCGTGGTATCCGACGAAATATACGACGAACTGATTTATGAAGGGCGGCACGTAAGCATCGCTTCGCTCGGAGAAGAGATCAAAAGTAAGACGATACTCGTTAACGGCCTCTCCAAAACGTACGCGATGACCGGCTGGCGCATCGGCTATACCGCGAGCACCAAGGAGATCGCCGACCTTATGGACGCATACCAGTCCCACGCCGCGTCCAACGCGAATTCGATCGCGCAGTATGCATCCATTGAGGCTTTAAACGGCCCGCAGGATCAGATCGCGCACATGCGCGAGGCGTTTGACGCGCGGCGCAAATTGCTGTGCAGGCTCATCAATGAAATCGACGGATTGTCCTGCACTGTGCCGGGCGGCGCGTTCTATGTGATGATGAATATTTCCGGGGCAAAGGGAAAGTCCATAGGCGGCGAAACGGTGGCCGGTTCTCTCGATTTTACCGAGCTGCTGCTGAAACACACGGAGACGGCGGTAGTACCGGGCATATCGTTCGGCGCGGACGATTATGTGAGGCTCAGCTACGCGACAAGCGAAGAAAATATTATAAAAGGCATGGCGCGTATCAAAGAATTCATGCAGCTATTGAAGCAGGGGGTAAAAACATGAAAAACAGGATGGATGCCCGGTGGAATCTGCTCGTGGAAAACGACTATAAGTTTTCCTTTCAAGACGTCGAGGAACCGCAGTTGTTCCGCGATATGTTCGAATACGACACGGTTCCGAAAATTACGTTTAATCACCGCGTGGTGCCAATGTGTATGCCGAGTGATATCTGGATTACCGATACGACCTTCCGCGACGGGCAGCAGAGCCGTACGCCTTTCACTATACAGCAGGTGGTGGATCTGTATAAAATGCAGCACCGGCTGGGTGGCCCCAAAGGCATCATCCGCCAGAGCGAATTTTTTGTATATACGCAAAAAGACAAGGAGGCGCTTGCGGCCTGCCTCGATTTAGGCTACGAGTTTCCCGAGGTAACTGCGTGGATCCGCGCAAGCCAGAAGGACTTTGAGCTGGTAAAAAGCCTCGGTATCAAGGAAACGGGCATACTCGTGAGCAGTTCGGATTATCACATCTTTAAAAAGATGGGCTTGACGCGCAGCAAGGCAATGGAGAAGTATTTGGACGTCGTCAAGATGGCGATCGATTATGGCGTCCGTCCGCGTTGCCATCTGGAAGATATCACGCGCGCCGACTTTTATGGTTTTGTCATCCCGTTTGTGGATGAGCTTATGAAGATCATGCAGAAAACCCGCGTACCGGTCAAGATCCGCATGTGCGATACGCTAGGTTACGGTATCACGTATCCGGGCGCTTCGCTGCCGCGCAGCGTACAGGGCATCGTTTACGGCCTGCACTTCTATTCGGAGGTGCCTTCAGAGCTACTCGAATGGCACGGCCACAACGACTTTCACAAGGTTGTCACCAACGCGGCCACGGCATGGCTGTACGGCGCGTCCGCAGTCAACTGCTCGATACTCGGTATCGGCGAGCGCACGGGGAATTGCCCGCTCGAAGCCATGGTGATGGAATACTGCGGGCTTAAAGGAACAGACGACGGCATGGACCTTTCTGTGATCACCGAAATGGCGGAATATTTCGAGAGGGAACTGGGCACGGAAATCTGCCCAAGGACACCCTTTGTTGGGCGCAACTTTAATTCGACACGCGCGGGCATCCACGCCGACGGGCTCTTAAAGGATGAGGAGATCTACAACATATTCAATACCGAAAAGCTTTTAAAGCGCCCCGTAGCGGTAGCGATCGACGCGTATTCGGGGCTTGCGGGCATCGCGCACTGGCTCAATTCGCACTTCAAGCTGAAAGGCGATATGGCGGTCGCAAAAACGGACAATCTGGTCGCCCTGATCAAGGCTAAAGTGGATCGGCAGTTTGCGGAAGGGCGCACAACGTCCGTCGGCGATGATGAACTGGAGCTGATCATCAGCCAAGTGGATGGCGATGCCTACACCGCGCTGTGCCATCACAGAACGGACTGGTTTTCCAATAAAGCATTGTCCGACTAAAAACAATTAGGAAACGAAGCGCCGGAACCGGCGCTTCGTTATTATCATTGAGTTCAACTCTGTTTTATTTGCCAAACGCGTCCTTGAAGGCTTTTCCCGGCTTGAAAGCAGGCGCGCTGGAAGCAGGTATATTGATCTGCTGTCCGGTGGCGGGATTGACCCCTTTTCTCGCGGCCCTTTCCCTGAGCTCAAAGGTACCAAAACCCGTCCATTGAACCTTATCCTTCTTCGCCAGCGTCTCGTTGATGACACTGACAAATGCAGACAGGCAGGCATCCGTATCTTTCTTGGATAGATTGGCCTTTTTCGCGACTTCTTCAATCAACTCGGTTTTGTTCATCAATGGTTCCTCCTATAGATATATATTCATGATAAGCTTTCAGCCCTTGCTGACAAATCACACCCAAGCCGTATTGGGGCTGCAATAAAGTTTCCCGTATTGCCCGGGAATCATACATGGTTTCTCATATTTTACATGCCGCCTTGGCAGCCTCCCAAATCTCATCGAGCTGCACCGCGGTGCAAGTACGCATGTCAATTCCCCGGTCTAAAGCCAGCCGCTCCGCAGCTTCAAAGCGGCGGATGAATTTATCGGTCGCCTTCTGCAGCGCGGTTTCGGGCTCTGCGCCAAGGAGCCTCACGACGTTGACCGCCGAAAACAGCAAATCACCGCATTCCTCCTCGAGCGCAGCGCTGCCCTGCGGCGCGCTCTGTGCTTCGGCAAGCTCCTCGCAAAGCTTGACCGCGGCATCCTCCGGCTTCCTGAAATCCATACCGGCGCGCGCGGCCTTGCCCTGCACCTTGCCGCTGCGCATCAGCGCGGGCATGCTTTTGGGCACGCCCCAAAGCACCTCCGCCTGCGTGCTTTGCCCCTTCTCGCCGCGCTTGATCTGATCCCAGTTCTCGATCACCGCGTCGGGCGTCTCTGCCACCGCGCTGCCGAATATGTGCGTGTGGCGCGATATCATCTTGGCGCACACGGCGGTGGTCACATCTGATATATCGAATTCGCCGCACTGCTGCGCGATCTTCGCGTGAAAAACCACCTGCAGCAATACGTCGCCGAGTTCGTCATACAACGCTTCCATATCGCCTTTGTCAATCGCTTCGAGCACCTCATAGCCCTCTTCGATGAGGTAACGCCGAAGGCTCTCATGCGTCTGCTCTGCGTCCCACGGGCAGCCGCCGCGGCCGCGCAGCTTGTCCATGACGCGCACGAGGTCGAGAAAGGTGTAGCGTTTCTTCCCGGTCAATGGCGCGGGAGGCAATACCACACTAGCATAATAACCGTAGGAAGGCTCTGCGTCAAGCGCCCAAAGAGGAATATTTTTCCCGATTTCCGCGCGTCGGTTTACTAAATATACCTCATGCTCGTCTGCATAAACGCGCAGCAGCTTCAATTTGAGTTCAGCCGCAGCAAGGCGCGTATCCACCTCATGGATCACGAGCGTTTCGTCCGTGTCGCCCGCGACCGCAAACGAGGCGGCGGTGTGAATGGCGACGCCATTCAGGCCGTCAGCAACGCCCGCGGCAAACGCAAGGCACATCGCTTCATCTCCGAAGGGGATCACGGCGATTTCGCCGCCCGCTTCGCGGACGGCTTTTGCAGCCCTTACGGCAATGCGGGTTAAATATGCTTCGCCCAACACGATCAGCAGTGCTCCGTCGCGGGTGATGCGCGCGCACGAGCGCTCTGCGAGCGCGTCAAAGTCCTCCGCAGCTTCATAGAGGTCATCCAGCGTTTCATAAGCGATACCGCGTTCACGCAGCGTAGCGCACATATCAGTCTGCACGATAACGGCCAAAGCGCTGCTCGCGGCTTTCAGCACGCTTTCGCTCACGCCGCCGCGCGCGTCCATTGAGGCAATCGTAACGCGCATACTACTCCGCTCCGCCATACGTGTCCGCTTTCTCCCTGCCGCGCCCCGATATCTCCTTAAGGTCGCTCTTGCGCAGCCCGCCCGTGATAAGCAGCACCGCAAGGTATACGATACCCGCGGCCGCGATGGCGATAATACATGCCAACGTGTTTCCCATGGATTCAGCCAGCCGGTTGTACAAATAATACGCAGCGAGCCCCATCGCGGCGGTCGCCACCAGCGGCATCAGCAGATCCGATACGGCGCGAATCTTGGGACGCGTAAAATAAATCAGGAATATGGCATTCAGCAGCGCCGCAATACCGTAACACGCCATCGTACCGATCGCGGCGCCTTGTACGCCGAGTTTTGGAATAAGCACAAGACTGAGCACAACTTTGATAATCCCGCCAATTAAAAGGTTAAGCAGCGGCCAAAACTGATGGCCTGCGCCTTGAAGTATCCCGGTCATGGTCTGCACCAACGTCAGAAAGAATACCCCGATCGCGAGTGTTTGCAGCAGCTGTACTCCAACCACCATCTCCTGAGCGGTGAGGCCATTGTGATAAAGTAATTCCATAATCGGCCCGGCCAGAATATACATACCCGCAGCGGAAGGCATCCCGACAAGAAGTGAGAGCTTAACTCCCATTCCTGAGCGTTTACCGACGAGCGAGTGGTCTTTTTGAACACGCGCTACCGAGATCGCAGGAACGAGGCTCATGCAAAGCGCGAGCGACAGCACGGCTGGCATATTGATGAGCGGGTTCACGAAACCCGTCAGTATACCGAAGCTTGCCTTTGCCGCTTCTTCGGTGTACCCGACGGATATTAACGAGTTGGTAACGATGGCCATATCGACCGCGCCGATAGCTGGCATGATACAGCCGCCCAGCGCGATAGGCAGCGCGATTACCAATAAATCTTTTCCGATGGAACGATTGGCCTGAAACGGAACATTGGGCAAACTCTCCCGTCTTTGTTTCAGGTCGCGCCGCTTAAACTGATATGTGAGCATAACGAAGAGCACCGCAGCAATCTCAGAAACTGTCACTCCGATTAACGCGCCTGCCGCGCCCCATTCCACGCCGTAGGGAAGCAGCAGATTGGCAAGGTAAAGGCCCGCGACGAGCTTGATAACTTGCTCAATGAGCTGGGAAACCGCTGTGGGCCACATCATCTGCAACCCCTGATAATAGCCGCGATACGCAGAGAGTATGGAAACAAACAGCAGCGCCGGCGCAATCATCGTCAGAGAGATCCACGCTTCGGGCACCTTTACGCCAGCTGCGATGGTTTTTGATACCAACAGCATGATGCCCGTGGTTACGATGCCGATTACGAGCAACACCTTAAAAGCGGTAATAAATACCTTATGCGCGCCTTGATAGTCCCCCACCGCCACGCGCTCGGATACCATACGCGATATTGCAGTGGGCAAACCTGCGGTAGATATCACAACGAGCGTCGCATATATCGGATAAGCCACCTGGTAATTCGCCATACCCACTGAGCCAACGATATTGCCCAGCGGTATACGGAAAACCGCGCCGATGAGCTTAACGATTAAACCGATACCGCCGAGGATTGCCGCGCCCGCTACAAAGCTTTTCTGTTTCTTAGACATCGCTTCTCCCATCTCCATCTATGGATCGGCCGCTGCATCGCGGCTGATAAGCTAACTAATACCGGCATTATATTATAAAAACAAGCGTTTGCCAATATTCCTCTGCGGGGTTGCGCACGTATTCATCCGGGCGGTATAATCGGGAGCAGAATGGAGGGAAAAGAATGCGCTTTCATATCGTACTCGTGGAGCCGGAGATACCCGCCAACACCGGCAACGTCGCGCGCACCTGCGCCGTGACGGGTGCGCAGCTTCACCTTGTGGAACCGCTGGGCTTTGATATATCGGACAAGCAGCTAAAGCGTGCAGGGCTCGATTACTGGGGCGAGCTGAATGTACAGGTACACAAAAGCCTCGAAGCGTTCTTTGAGCGCACGGCTGGCGGTGCTTACTATTATTGTTCCACCAAGGCAGGTCAGAAATATACCGATGTATCGTATCCGGACGGCTGCTATCTGCTGTTTGGCAGGGAAACCCAGGGGCTGCCCGAGCCGCTTATATTCTCGTATCCCAAAACGGCGGTACGCATCCCCATGCGCGAAGGGCTGCGCTCGCTCAACCTCTCCAATTCGGTCGCCATCGTGCTCTATGAGGCGTTGCGCCAGCATGGATTTTCCGGCCTTAATTGATTAATTTTGTTTTGTTTTCTATTTTGTTTCGTAAACTTTACACAGACTTAACGTAAACGCGCGACTTTATATTGACTTAACATCCCTTTGGAAATTAGTAAAATCAAAGGCGAAAGCCCCTTGCGTCAAATCTCTATTGATTTTTTAAAGGTTATCGCATAAAATAATTGGGATTTGGTATGTAAAAAACTTATTGGTCAAGGAGTTTCGAATGAACAAAAAGACGGTGAAAGACATCGACGTCAGAGGCAAACGCGTATTGGTGCGCGTGGACTTTAACGTCCCGCTGAACGACAAGAAGGAGATTACGGACGAGACGCGCATCGTTGCCGCGCTGCCCACAATAAATTACCTTATTGAGAATAAAGCAAAGGTCATACTCTGTTCGCATCTCGGGCGTCCGAAGGGCGCGCCCGACCCCGCGTATTCCCTCGCGCCTGTAGCCGCGCGGCTATCGCAGCTGCTGCCCTGCAAGGTCACGTTCGCAACTGACGTAATCGGCGAGAGCGCCAAGGCCGCGGTCGCCGCACTTGGCGAGGGTGAAATCGTACTGATCGAAAACGTGCGCTTCCACAAGGAAGAAACCGCGAACGATCCGGAGTTTTCCAAACAGCTCGCGTCTATGGCCGAAATCTTCGTGAACGACGCTTTCGGCAGCGCGCACAGGGCACATTCCTCCACGACGGGCGTCGCGGATTATATCCCCGCCGTCGCGGGATTTTTGATCGGCAAGGAATTGGACGTGCTGGGCGGCGCGCTGGAAAATCCCGCGAGGCCGTTCATCGCGATTTTGGGCGGCGCGAAGGTCGCCGACAAGATCGGCGTCATCGACAACCTGATCAACAAAGTGGATTCGATACTGCTGGGCGGCGGCATGGCGTACACCTTCCTTAAAGCCAAAGGCTTAGAGGTGGGCACATCGCTCGTGGACGAGGAACGCATCGAGCTGGCCAAAGGCCTCATCAAAAAAGCGGAAGAAAAGGGCGTCGAGCTTTGCCTGCCTGTAGACACGGTCATCGCGGACAAGTTTGATGCGGAAGCGGCCACGCAGGTTGTGCGTGCGGATCATATCACGCCGGGCTGGATGGGGCTTGATATCGGGCCTTCCACGCGCGTACTGTTCGCGGACAAAATCCGCATCGCCAAGACCGCGATCTGGAACGGGCCGATGGGCGTATTCGAGATGCCCGCGTTTGCGGAAGGCACGCGCTCCATCGCAAAAGCGATGGCGGAGTGCGACGGCATCACGATCATCGGCGGCGGCGACAGCGCCGCGGCGGTGCAGCAGATGGGCTACGCCGACGCGATGTCGCACATATCCACGGGCGGCGGCGCAAGCCTTGAGTTCCTTGAAGGCAAGGAGCTTCCGGGCGTAGCCGCGCTGCTGGACAAATAAGAGGGGCGCTGGTTTAATCCGAATGACAAGTAGCCGCCCTCTTTTGAGGCGGCTCTTTTTTACAACGAAAGTGAAAGCTACGGTATCAAGGCGTATCGCCTTAACAATATTTTTATCAGGAGGGTAACATGAGAAAACCGATCATCGCAGGCAACTGGAAGATGAACAATACGCCGCAGCAGACGCGGGACTTGATCAGCGCGCTGCTCCCGCTGGTGAAGGACGCAAAGGACGTGGATGTCGTCGTCTGCCCGCCCTTCGTGTGCATCGAAGCCGCGGCGGCGGCGCTGCACAGCAGCAATGTGCGCTTGGGCGCGCAGAACATGCACTTTGAAGCAAGCGGCGCGTATACGGGCGAAATATCGCCGGGCATGCTCAAATCCCTAGGCGTGGAATACGTGATACTCGGCCATTCCGAAAGAAGGCAGTATTTCGGGGAGACCGACGAGGGCGTCAACAAAAAGACCAAAGCGGCGCTTGCGGCAGGCCTTATCCCCATTGTCTGCGTGGGCGAGACGCTGACCGAGCGCGAAAACGGCATCACGGCAGAGGTCGTGCGCAAGCAAACCAAGCTCGCGCTGCTGGGGCTTTCCGCGGAAGAAGCCGCGGGTATCGTCATCGCGTATGAGCCCGTTTGGGCGATCGGCACCGGCAAAACCGCGACATCCGAGGACGCCAACGAAACCATCGGCACGATCCGCACAGCGGTGGAAGAAGTGTTCGGCGCGAAGACGGCACAAAGCATACGCATCCAATACGGCGGCAGCATGAAGCCCGGCAACGCTTCCGAGCTCATGGCGATGTCTGAAATCGACGGCGGGCTGATCGGTGGCGCGGCGCTCAAGGCAGAGGATTTCGCGGCGATCGTCAACTATAAAAAATGAGGAAGCGTATGGGCAAAAAACTAACCGCTTTGATGATACTCGACGGCTACGGCGAATGCTGCGAGACGCGCGGAAACGCGATCTGCATTGCAGGCGTACCCAATATCAAAAAGCTGCATGCGGAATATCCCACGACGCAAATCAAGGCTTCGGGACGCGCCGTGGGCTTGCCGGATGGGCAGATGGGCAACTCCGAGGTGGGGCACTTAAACATCGGCGCGGGCCGCATCGTCTATCAGGAGCTTACGCGCATTACGAAGGATATCGAAGACGGAGGCTTTTTCGAGAAGAAAGAGTTTTTGGACGCGATGGCTTTCGTCAAGAAGAACGGAACCAAGCTGCATACCTACGGCCTGATTTCGGACGGCGGCGTCCACAGCCATCTGGAGCACCTTTACGCGCTTTTAAAGCTCGCAAAGCAGCAAGGGCTGGCGCAGGTATACGTGCATTGCTTTATGGACGGGCGCGACGTACCGCCCGACAGCGGCAAAGGCTATATCGAGCAGCTTGAAGCTGAAATGAAAAATATCGGCATCGGTAAAATCGCTACGGTGATGGGCCGGTATTACGCGATGGACCGCGACAACCGGTTCGAGCGCGTCGTCAAGGCGTACGACGCGATGG
>CAYNFL010000023.1:0-14726 GCA_964396465.1 uncultured Christensenellaceae bacterium | reverse complement strand
CTTTCCGACGAGTGAATTTTTTACGAGCGCAGCGAAGTAAAAATAAGTCTCCGGTGGGTCACCACGTCGGAGCTGCTCCTCCTCTTCCCCACAAAGCTGCGCTTTGCGGGGGCCCCGTTTTTTATTATTTGATCGGCGCGAGGAGTTGGCTCCAGAGAATTGTTTTCCGACGAATGAATTTTAATGACTTGGTCGATTAGCAGCAAAAGGATTTATGATATGGAATTAAACGCTATTATTGCATGAATTAAATAACGACTGTTATATTTTATTGAAATGGTGCAATTAAAAGTATGTCAAATACAGTGTTGACAAATCATAGATGATATTATAAAATATATATTGTTTAATTATAAAGGCATTTCGCGTACAAACCGTGAAGTGTCTTTTACTATAACAGGAGAAGCGGTTGAAAAAAACTAAAATTATGTGTTCTGGGAGGGCGTATGAATCGGAAAATTTATATAACGTCTACGGATAAGAGAAATTTGCAAAAATTAATTGAGGATGCGGAACTGGAATTAAAAAATGAAGACCATATTAGAGACCTTGATGAGGAATTAAACAGAGCCGAGATTGTTGACATTAAACAACTTTCTCCCAAGTTTATTATGATGAACACCAAAGTCTTATTGTCTTTGGATGGATTCGATGAGGAAGTATCTCTTGTTTACCCTGATGACGCGGATGTAATCAATAATAAGATATCTGTCTTTTCACCTATTGGTACCGCTATTCTTGGATATAGCGAAGGGGATATAATAGAGTGGAAAGTACCATCAGGCGTAACAACGATCACGGTGAAAAAAATTATTTATCAGCCTGAAGCGGCCGAAAGATAAGCAAATAAAAATAAGATGTAGTAAGATGTAAAATGAGTTTATTATCAGTTAACGATATAGGAATTGACCTCGGTACGGCAAATGTAAGGATATTTATAGAGAATAAAGGTATTGTCGTTAATGAACCTTCCGTTATTGCAGTCAATCGAAATACAGGAGAAGTGCTTGCAGTTGGGAAAGAGGCACGCAATATGCTTGGCAGGACCCCGGGCAACATAGTGATTGTTCGGCCTTTAAAGGAAGGGGTTATATCCAATTATTATGATACGGAGAGAATGCTAAGATATTTTTTAAATAAAGTAACCGGAAGAAGAAATATAATAAAACCCAGTATCTTGGTATGCGTTCCTTCAGGCGTTACAGAAGTCGAGAAGCGCGCGCTGATAGAAGTAACACTAGAAGTCGGAGCAAGACAAGCGAGCTTAATTGAAGAGCCGATTGCCGCCGCAATTGGAGCCGGAATCGACATTGGTTCTCCCTGCGGTTATATGGTTATTGACATCGGAGGGGGGACAACCGATATTGCTGTTATTTCGCTCGGAGGCATGGTAGTTAGTGAATCGGTTAAGACTGCCGGAGACAGGCTTGACCAGGCAATAATACGATATATGAGGAAAAAACATCACATACTCATAGGGGAAAGAACAGCTGCCGATATCAAAGGTAATATTGGTTCTGCATATTATCGAAAAGATCAGTTATTGATGGAGGTTACCGGACGCGGTTTAAATACAGGATTTCCTAAAACAGTTGTGCTTAGTTCCAACGAAACGATGGAGATTTTTGAGGAGCCTCTTGCCACAATGCTTGAAACAATACATCGTGTCCTTGAACGTACGCCACCAGAGCTGATTGGGGATATTTCGGAAACTGGCATTTGTATGACGGGCGGAGGATCGCTGCTTTATGGACTGGACAGGCTTATATCTGAAAGTACCGGAATACCTTGTTATGTTGCCGAAGATGCAATGTCATGCGTTGTGAGAGGAACAGGAATTGCGCTTGGCGAGATGGGACAATATTCAACTGATCTTGTTGGCGGAAACAATATGTACAATTATAACAACAGGGCAGCAATGAATGATAAAGGTTTGTAATTAACCCCGTATTCCAAACGTTTAATTAAACACAGGAGGAAGGGCTTATGAAGCATTTGAAAGCATGTGCCATGCTTTTGTTGGCGGCGCTGGCTGCCGTAACGCTTACCGGCTGTATCTATATCAATATGGGCGGCGAGGCGGTGATCGGTAACGGTAAAGTGGAAACCCGCGATATTGATCTTAAGTATGAGGTAACAGGCATACGCAATCAGTCGGCGGTCAACGTGGTAATCGATATGGATTTACAGGGCAAAGCGGTGTTCGAAGCGGAAAGCAACTTGATCGAAATCGTAAACGTGTCGCAGCAAAGCGATGGCGTAGTGACGGTCGATGTCAAACCGGCCACCGTCATTACGGTGACAAAGCCGATGACGCTGCGCATTCCGGCGATGGAGGGCGGGCGCATCGAGGCAAACGGCAGCGGAAACATCACGCAGGCGGAAGGCACGCTGGCCGGAGAATCGTTTGACGTGTGCGTCGCAGGTTCGGGCGATATCTACCTCAGCCTCGAAGCGCAGCGCATATCCCTGATTATCAACGGCTCGGGCGATATTGAACTTACCGCGGCGGCCGATGAAGCCAGCGCGAACAGCAACGGCTCCGGCGATATCGCCATATCGGGGGAGACGCAAAACTTGGACGTCAGCCTGAACGGCTCCGGAAATTACAGCGGATTTGACTTTGCGGCGCAGTATGTGCATGTAACCGTGAATGGCAGCGGCGACGCCGCAGTATATGCAACGGAAGAGGTCACAGGCAGCATCGACGGTTCGGGTGATATCACGTATGACGGAAACCCGCAAAGCGTCTCGATTTCCGATAAAGGCAGCGGCGACGCGCGGGAGCGCTGAAGCTATTCCCCCAGCACAAACGTAGTGCCGCTCATCGGGTGGCGGTGGTTCATCGTCATGTCCGTGTTGCCGGCGTAAGCATGGTAGTGCCGTCCGGGGCCGACCACCGTGGGCCCTGCGCTCGTGAGCAGGTAACGGTGCGAGTGTCCCGCGTCCACTGTCGTCGTACCCGTGATGTTGTGCGTATGCCCCGGCGTATCGGGGCTGGCGCTCGTGATGCCCGAGAACAGATGCAGGTGGCCGTCCACGTAGACGGTCACACCCCGGTATTGATGCGTATGAAGCGCAGGCAAGGGATCACCTCCGCTACAGTATATGCGGCGCGCGCCGCCAATGTCTGTTATGCTTTACAGTATAGTAAGTAATGGATTAACGCAATATTTACACGGCATGGATTCCCCGTTTGCATACTTGTGCCATACTGCCATTATTGACGGCAGCATTGCGTAACGAGGCGGAAAGGGGATGGGACGCGGCTGTTTAATTGCTGAATGTTTTATTATAAATTAATGCCTCCCTCAAATGCGCGAAGCACCGGATGAGGCATGTGCGAAATACTATATCCCGTGTCTGTCGAGGAACGCTTTTATATCCTGCCCCGTGTCGATGATGGCGTGTGAAAGCCCCGGCGCGATGCGCACGTCCGCATCGGGCAGCAGCCGGGCAAGGCGCTCCGCGCCTTTTTTTGTGGGCAGCAGCGGGTCAATCTCGCCGCCGATGAACAGCACGGGCGTCGTGAGCGCCGCAAGCTGCGCGTCCGTAAATATCGGGAATTTGAGCGCGCGCGGGTTGTAGTGCTTGCGCAGCAGTTCCGCGTACCCGTATACCACCTCGGGGATGCGCGCATTGCCGAACAGCTGGTGGTTCAGGTGCTGCGCGCCGCGCTTGCCCACCAACGCGCCGGGCAGCAGCCGCAGTATGAACGAGCGCCGAATCGGCGCAAGCCCTGCGGGCGCGAGCAGTATGAGCGCGCTGACGCGCTCCGGCATGTGTGTTGCGAGGCTGAACGCGAGCCAGCCGCCCAGCGAGTTGCCCGCGACGGCGGCTTGCTGCAAAGCGAGGCCGTCCATCACCTCGGCCAGCCAGCGCGCGTATACCGCGCAGTCATAGCCCGGGCGCGTTTCCGCGCTTTTGCCCGGTTCTCCGATGATATCGAGCGCATAGACGCGACGCGTTTCGCCGAGCACCGCCGCGTCATTTAACCACAGCGCCGCGTTGGTGGTGGCGCCGTGCAGCAGCAGCACGGGGCTGCCGTTTGGCGCGCCGCTGGCCATCACATACGTATCGCCCTCGCATGTGGGAATCGTCCGCTGTTCGCACGGCTGCGGCCAGCGCTTCAATATTTTGTCGTACTCCGCCATGAGCAAAGCCTTGCTCTGCGGCGTCCTGTAGATGGAGGCCATATGCTGCTCCTGTCCGCCTGACTTCGGCTGTCTTTTTTACATGTCATTTTACCATATAATCTATGCCGCGAAAAGGAATATGCGACGTTTTCACCGCGCGCCGCCGCATTTCATATAGTGAACCGTGAAACAAAACTTAAAGCAGGTGGAAGCCATGAACATGATCGATTCGACACATATGAGCTTGCAGCCGGGCGCGGCGCGGCGGCTGTCCAACACGACCAAATCCACGCCGATGATGGAATGCATCACGCCGCGCTGGTTTTTAACTTTTCTGCCTTGGGTGCCGGTGGAGGCGGGTATCTACCGCGTGAACCGGCTCAAACGGCTGTACGGCGCGCAGGAAGCAGAGACGCGCGGCGAGAAGCAAATCGTCGCGAATACGCGTCCGATCAACGAGGAAGAAATTGCGGAGACATACCCCGATTACGAGGAACAGCCCGGCGAGTACATGCTAAACCTGATACAGACGATACTGCGTTTGAACACCAACGTGACGGACATTTTCAATAGCCCGATCGACCAGAAGGGTGAGCAGATGCGCCTTACCATCGAGGCGATGCGCGAACAGCAGGAATGGGAAATGATGAACAACCCGGAGTATGGGCTGCTCTCCGTGTGCGAGCCCGCTATGCGCGTACGCCCGCGGCGCGGCGCTCCTATGCCCGACGACATGGATGAGCTGCTCGCGAAGGTGTGGAAGAAGCCCGCTTTCTTCCTCGCGCACCCGCGCGCGATCGCGGCGTTCGGGCGCGAATGCACGCGGCGCGGCGTGCCGCCCGTGGTGGTGCATATCATGGGTTCGCCGTTTATGACATGGCGCGGCGTGCCGCTCGTGCCATGCGACAAAATACCCATAGGGCGCGGCCGGGGAACGTGCGGGCAGACCGATATACTGTTGATGCGAGTGGGCGAAGCGGAGCAGGGCGTGATCGGATTGCACCAGCCGGGCATCCCCGACGAGGGCGACGTTCCCAGCCTGTCGGTCAAGCTCGGCTGTATCGACAACCGCGGTATCGCGTCGTATATCTTGAGCCTCTATTTCTCCGTCGCGGTGCTCGCGGGCGACGCTTTGGGCATGCTCGAGAACGTCGAGGTGGGCAGCTATTATGATTACGCCAAGTAACGCTGCGCCTTTTACCGCCGGAGAGGCGGAGCTTCGCGCGATTGCGAACCGTATCTGCCGCGGCGCGTGCGGAACCGAACCGGAGCGCGCGTGCGAGTACGAATCGCCCGAATATTACTTCCTGCCGCGAATGCCGGAGGTTGGGCCCGACGCGCTGCGCGTCAAGGGCGATTTTCCGATACTGTCGCGGCAGGTGAACGGGCATCCGCTCGTCTACCTCGACAGCGCCGCGACTTCGCAGAAGCCGCAGTGCGTGATCGACGCGGTGAGCCGCTACTACGCGCAAAGCAACTCCAACGTGCATCGCGGCGCGCATGCGCTCGCACGCGAGGCGACGGAAAGCTATGAGGAGGCGCGCGGCAAGCTCGCGCAGTTCATCGGCGCGGGTTCAAGGGAAGAAATGGTTTTCGTGCGCGGCGCGACAGAGGGCATTAACCTCGTCGCGGAGAGCTGGGGCGGCGCGCATATCTCTCCGGGCGACGAGATCGTGATCACGCAGATGGAGCACCACTCCAACATCGTGCCGTGGCAGCTGCTCGCGCAAAGAAAAGGCGCGATACTCAAGGCCGCGCCGCTCGACGCGAATGGCGATGTGATGCTGGAGGAGTTCGAGCGGCTGTTTACGCCGCGCACGCGCGTCGCCGCGTTTACGCACGTCTCCAACGTGCTGGGCACGATGAACCCCGTGCGGCAGATGGCGGATATCGCGCACGCGCATGGCGCGGTCGTACTCGTGGACGGGGCGCAGGCGGTGCCGCACGTCCCGGTCAACGTGCGTGAGTTGGGCGCGGATTTCTACGCGTTTTCAGGCCACAAGATGTACGGCCCGATGGGCGTCGGCGCGCTGTACGGCAAAAAGGCGCTGCTCGAAACCATGCCGCCGTATCAGGGGGGCGGCGGCATGATCCGCCATGTACGCATTGAGGGGTCGGAATATCAGAACGCGCCCGCGAAGTTCGAGGCGGGCACGGGCAGCATCGCGGACGCGGTGGGCATTGGCGCTGCGGCGGACTACCTCACGCGCATCGGGATGGCGCGCATAACGGCGCACGAGCATATGCTCACACAGCGGCTGATGGGCGCGCTGTCCGCGCTGCGCGGTACGCGCGTTATCGGTACGCCCAAAGTCAAGGCGGGCGTCGTCACGTTCGTGACGGACATTCCGCCTGAAACGGCCGCGAATAAGCTCGACGCAAAGGGCATCGCGGTGAGGGCGGGGCATCACTGCGCGCAGCCCGCGCTGCTGCGCTATGGCTTAACCAGCGCCGTGCGCGCGTCGCTCGGGCTTTACAACACGCCGGAAGACGTGGACGCGCTGATAAACGCGCTCTCTGAGATGTAATAGCAAAAAAGAAAAGCGAAGCGAGGATGCGATCCAGCACATAGCCGTGATATGCGAACATGACTACATCACGGCATAGGCGGCTCAACGCTGGATTGCCACGCTGCGCTCGCAATGACGAAAAAATAACCAGCAGCCTTCTTCTGTCATCGCGAGGAGCGAAGCGTACCCCAGGGCACTTGCGCGGCGATACAGAGCAGGCAGTAAGGGGATAAACGAAAAGCTCCTTATGTCATTCTGACGGGCAAAGCGAGGGCGGATATTTACGGGGCAATAAAAAAGCCCTTCGCCGCGCGGCCCCTCAGGGCGGCGAAGGGTAATTAGCGCGTAAGCGCATTCGCTCAACACGGCGGATGCTTTGCGGTATGACTGATCACTTCGCGGATTTTTTATCGATCTTGACGATATAGGGCAGGTTGCGCCACTGTTCGCCCACGTCCAGCCCGTAACCCATGAGCCACTCATCCGATACGGTGAAACCGCTGTACGATATAGGCAGGTTGATGAGCAGCTGATCGGGGCTTAGCAGCAGCGTGCAGATGGAAACGCTGGCGGGGCAGCGCGATTCAAGGTTCTGCACGAGGTAGCCCAACGTCAGCCCGGTGCGCACAATATCCTCCACGATCAGCACATGCTTGCCCGTGATGTCGATATCGAGGTCCTTCGTGATGCGCACGACACCCGTCTGGCTCGTTGCGGCGGGGTACATGCCGATGGAGATAAAGTCCACCTGCAGCGGCAGACGAATCGCGCGCGTCAAGTCGGCGAGGAAATACATCGAGCCCTTGAGCACGCCCACGGCGACGAGTTCGCGCCCGGCAAAGTCGGCGGCGATCTGCGCGCCCAATTCGCTTATGCGGCGCGAAAGCGCCTCTTCACTGAACGCGACGCGCGCGTTTTCCGGCTGTATCATATTACGGCTCCCCGCTTAAATTGAAGCGCTCTACGAGCGACTTAAAATCCTTCTTGTAGACCACCTTCACATGCGTGCCGGGGTAAAGCTCGCGCAGCTTCTTCACCTTCTTATTCTTTTCCGTGACGTATTTTTGATTCATCGTGGTGAGTTCGATATAGGTGTCGAACTTGGTTAAGTAAAAGTCCGGGCTGAACGCCGACGTGACATTGCCCTGCGCGTCCCACTCCACGGGGAACGTCTTGGGCTCGTACTTCCAGTCGATATGGTACATATCGAGCAACCGCGCGAAGTCGATCTCGGACTGGTTCTTGAGCAGCGTCAGATCGGAGATGTTGCTTTGCGCGCTCGTTTCGCTCGCCGCGCGCGCGATGCGCAGGGTAAGCTCGCGTTCGCCCAGCGCCGCGATTACCGCAGCGGCGCATTCGTCGGCGGAAAGATCGGCCGTGTTCAGCGTGATGTGATAGTTTGCGGCGTCCGCAATGTCCGCGCCGAATATTGTCGAAACGAACCGTTTCTGCTTTTTTTCGGCCTTGACGAGTATGCTTTGCGCCTGCTCGTCGGTCACATGGTACTGCTTTTTAAGCCGCGCGACGCGCACGGCCAGCGGCGCGGTCACGCGCACATGCAGCGCTTCGTGCGCGTACTGAAAGATGGCTTGAGACCCGAAGCCCACGAGCACCGCGGAATTGCGCGAGGTAAATTCACGAAGCGCGGCGGTGAGCCTTGAGATATACGTTTCGCCTAAAGCGTGCTGCGTCAAAAAGAACTTCGCGCTTTCGGTGAGCATATGGCGCTCGTGCGCGGTTAAATCGGGCAGCAGATTGAGCAGCGTTTCGTGCGAGACGAGCGAAAAGCCCATTCTCTGTGCGACCGCGGCGGCGATCTCGTCCCCGAAGCTCATCATCTGGCGTGATATCGTGACAATGGCCAAGCCGTCACCCTCCTTTGGTTGCGCTTCCATTATACCATATGCGGCAGGGAGGGGGAATAGGGAGCGCTATAAACCTAAGTTTTGGGCGAAATATGAGATGTATACGCGGCGATGTACGTTAATAGCACACACACATCGTTTTGCAGCACAAATGATTACGCTTGACATGCGGCCCGAATGTCTGTATGATGAAAATACTTTGAACATCAAAATAATTATACTCAGGGGGAATGGGTATCAACGATAATTATACAGAATTAAACTATTTCCTTGTGGAGGTTTTTAACGAGATTCTGCGCATCGAAGAATCGTCGCTGAGGATCGCCGAATTTAACAATTTATCCGTCTGCGAAATGCACGTGATCGAAGCGGTATGCAACGCCAATGAAAGAGGGGCGGATAACCGCGCCACCGATATCGCGCACGCGCTCCGGATTTCCGCGGGAACTCTGACCACTACGGTAACGCTGCTCGAAAAGAAGGGGTATCTGGTAAGAAGAAGGGATACGCAGGACAAAAGGATCATCCGCCTGAATGTGACGGAGAAAGGCAAAAGGGCAAACGAGGCGCATCAAAGCTTTCATCATCAGATGGTAACGAACGTGATGGAAGCGCTCAGCGATGAAGAGATTGACGTTTTGGTGAAAGGCTTAAAGAGCCTGAAAACCTTTTTTGACGGTAAAAAATAATATTTGGAGGTGGCATCTTGGCTATCAGAATCGTTACGGACAGCACGAGCGATATTCCGATTGAGCAGCAGCAATCACTGGGTATCGACATCGTTCCGCTCAGCGTGATCTTCGGTGAGAACAAGTATTCGGACGGTATTGAATTAAAGAAAGAACAATTCTATGAAATGCTGAGCAAGAGCACCAAACTGCCAACGACATCGCAGGTCAATCCGGATGGGTTTGAGGGGCTCTTTAAAAAATACGTGGATGCGGGGGACGACGTCGTCGGCATATTTATATCCAGTGAACTCAGCGGCACTTACCAGTCGGCGGTAATCGCGAAGGAGACGGTTGGTTCAGACCGGATTTTCATCGCCGATTCAAAGAGCGCGACATTCGGCTTGGCGCTTTTTGTGTATGAGGCGATCCAACAAAGGGACAGCGGCGCCAGCGCGGAGACCATTTATCACAATCTGATCGATTTAGGCAACCGGATAAAATTCTATGCGGTCGTCAGCACGCTGAAATACTTGAAAATGGGCGGGAGGCTGTCCTCTTCCGCGGCAATCCTCGGGGGCGTGCTTCATATCAAACCGCTCATCTCGATTATCGATGGCGAAGTGAAATCCGTCGCGCGGGAAAGAGGGCAAAAAGCGGCGTTCGAATGGATATTGGAAAAGATCAAAAATGACGTTCCGGATACGCAATACCCGATTGTGGCCGGGCATGCGAATGACCCCGCGTTAGTGGAGGAATTCATCGCGTATATCGCGCCGACCATCAAGGCTACCCCAAAAGTATGCGAAATCGGATGCGTTATCGGAACCCACAGCGGGCCCGGTTGTGTAGGTTTGGCATATATTCCGAAGATTTAAGGCGCGGGACGGATGTTAGTTACACTCTATATTTGCGTATCCCTCGAATAGTCCATCTGCGCGCGTATCTTCTCCGTGGCTTCGCTGCCTGCGATACGCGCCGCAAGGTGCAGCCCGAGGTCAATCGCGGAGGTGACGCCTCTCGCGGTGACCACATTGCCCGCGTCCATGATGCGTTCGGTGGATACCTGATCGGTGAACTTGCTTAAGTACTGCATGAGGGCGGGATGTGTCGTCGCAGGTTTATCTTTGAGGTATCCCGCCGCGCCGAGCGCGAGCGCACCGCCGCATACCGCCGTCATCACGGTGCCCGGCGAAACGTCGCGCAGCCACGAGAGGAACGACGCGTCACCGATCAGCTTGCCGATGCCGTTGCCGCCCGGAACAAAGATGTAATCATATCCGCATAAACTGCCGCCCACTTGATCCGGCAGCACATTCAGCCCCTCAAAGCTGCGCACAGGGCTTTTGAGCGCGCAGACATGATATGCCATATCGGGCAGGAAACCCATCGTTTTAATGCGCGAGACCGGATCGTACACGCCGCAGAAATCGAGCAGCGTTATATCGTCGTAAACGATCAATGCAAATTTCATACGCACCCCCAGGATTCATGCTGCTGTGATCATATCACGCTTGCGGAACAAAAACAATTTGGATGGGCAGACAAGCCGATAAGCCAACTAAAATATAATCATCGTGATTTGTATGATCAAAGCTTGAGGCGGATAAAGTGATCAAAATCGGTATCATCCGTCCGCGGTATCCCGGTTGTAGGGGGCGGATAATCGGAAAGGCGTGCTTGCCAGAAAATAGATTCAAAGCTTAAATCAGATACCGTCTTTTCTCCACAGGCCGATTAACAGGTCCACCATACGGCCGTAGCTTTTTACGCCGTCTTGCTGCATGTTGGCCTTTAAAAAGTTGTTATTGACGGTTTCGGCGGTCTCGCTGACGGGGCCCTCATACTGCTGCCAGAACTGCGAGTACGCGGCGAGGTCGCGGTTCATGCCCTCCGTATACGTAACGCGAAGCGTATAGTAGCGGTCGCTGTCCGCGTCGTATAGCTGGTTCATCGCGTGGATCAGTGCGAGCATCGTAGCGGAATAAAGCGTACTGGTGTCGCCTGAATAGCTGGAAACATAATACGCGAGGAAGTTCGCTTCGTCCTCGCGTGCGAAGCCTCTCTGATGGGCGGTCTCGTGCAGGCAGGTCGCGGCAAACAGCAGGTCGGGTATTCCGGAATTGACGTTGGACTCGCCGGTGTAGGGAAAGTATATGCCCGTGATGTGCGCCCACGAAAGCCCGGTGGAATACAGCACGGGCTTCGCACGCCCATAGCTGCCGCCAAGGAAACCGTTGCCTGTAGCTTCCGCCGCTTTGTTGTAAAGCGCTTCCGTGCCGCGCATGATCTCATCGCGCGCCTGATCGGGCGCAAATACGCCGTCTTCGTTCTTCGGCACGTCGAAACGCAGGCTGGACGCCCTTTGCAGCAGTGCCGCGCACGTGGAGTACAGCTCCTGTACCGTCGCGGGGGAGGTATCAAGCGCAAGCGTATCGCCAAGCGGCTGCCGCGCGTAGTTGAAGCCCCACAATCCGATGAACAGCGCATAAAGCATCGACGCGGCACAGCCCAGCGCGATGACGCGGCGCAGCAGCACGCGCCACCAATGCTTTTTCGCAAGCACCGCGCGCACCGCAATGAGTACGATATATACAGCCAGAGCAACGATGGATGCGTACAGCAAAAACTCTCCGAGAGAGAACGGCAGTATTCCCGTTGCGGTGGACAGCCCCTGATTGATCAAACGGAATATGCGCTGCGAATATACGGTTTCGGTGAACTGCGGCCAAAGGAAGGACAGCCGAAAAAGCGCGTAAAATAACGGCCCCGGAAGAAGCCAAAGAAGCTTAAGCCACGGATGCTTTTTTTTCTCTGTCGATGAATACGGCTGCTTGCTGCGCATGAGAAAACCCTCATTATGATTGTATATAAAAAAGCCGTGCAGTGCAATGTCAATGCGCGGCAGGAATGCGTGAAACAGGGAACAATCCGTGAACGGATCGGGAAATTTACTCAAGCCTCGTGCTGCCTTCTCGATTCGACGTAGAACTTTCTCAGCTTGATCATGCTCGATATCCAAAGAAATCCCACGATCGGTATGAACAGCAGCGTGAGCAGCGGATATTCCGACATCAGCACAAAATCAAAAGCGCCGTGCAGCGCCGCGGGTATCAGCAGCGATTTGGTCATATAGCCTTGGCATTTGGTGTGGTCGGGGCAGTATTTCGCGAGCGAGAGATAATAGCCCATGATGATGCCCAAAAGCATGTGCACGGGGACGCTGACGAGCGCGCGCGTGATCCATATACTTTGATCCAGCGGATAATAGGAAAGCACGTAAAATATGTTTTCGAGCGTCGCGAAACCCAGCGCCGCGATACTGCAATATACGATGCCGTCAAGCCTTTCATTGAACGCGGGATGATAGAAAGTGTAACGCAGCACGACGCGCCGCTTGAAATATTCCTCCGCAAGCCCGACGACGACAAACGCCTCGACCGCTTTGCCCAGCAGGCCGCTGAATATGTTGAAATAACCGCCAATGAGTTCGACCACGATGGTGGGCAGCGTCACGAGCATACCGATCAGAAACGTCTTGACGAGCAGCCCCGCGGGTTCGCGGTCGTAGCGGTCGTTCAGCAGTATGAACAGCACAAGCGCCGCGCCCGGCGCTACCGCGAGTAATATCAGGTATAGATAGTTCATTCGCCGCTCCCAATGAATCGAATTTGATTTGTGTTATACTGATTATACATTCGCGGTGCAGCGCGGGCAAGCTGAATTGTCGGCGGGCATCATCTTTCAACACCGTTTAGAAAAGCAAGTAGAGAAATTATGAACTTTTCCTGAACAAAAAGACCGCAAGGCCTTTTTATTTGTGCAGACAGCGATTATCGGCGCCGCTTGCGTTGACTTCAAAGGTTTTTTTGTGGTATCCTTGCAAAAGCAATAAGGTTACAGCATACAAAGGGGATGATGAAGTGGCGAAAGTGATCATCGACAAAGACGCCTGCAAGGGGTGCGGCCTGTGCGTAACGGTATGCCCGAAAAACATACTGCGGCTCTCCGAAACGGAGATCAACGCGAAGGGCTACAGCCCGATCGAGGTTAAGGATATGGCGCTGTGCATCGGGTGCGCCGCATGCGCGCGGATGTGTCCGGATATCATTTTTACGATTGAGAAATAGGGGATTAAGATATGGCAAGAGTGCTTATGAAGGGCAGCGAGGCGATCGCCGAGGCTGCGATTCAGGCGGGATGTCGGTACTTTTTCGGGTATCCGATCACGCCGCAGAACGAAATACCGGAGTATATGGCAAGGCGGATGCCGGAGGTTGGCGGCACTTTCCTTCAGGCGGAGTCCGAGGTATCCGCGATCAATATGGTGTACGGCGCGGCAGGCGCGGGCGCGCGCGCGATGACATCCTCGTCCTCGCCGGGTATCAGCTTAAAGCAGGAGGGCATCAGCTATATCGCGTGCGCGGAGCTGCCCTGCGTAATCGTCAACATGATGCGCAGCGGCCCGGGGCTGGGCGGCATACTGCCCTCTCAGGGGGATTATTTTCAGGCGGTCAAGGGCGGCGGCCACGGGGATTACCGGCTGATCGTGTTTGCGCCCAGTTCCGTTCAGGAAGCCGCGAATATCATGGCGCTCGCGTTCGATCTTTCGGATAAATACCGCGTGCCAGCGATGATACTTGCGGACGGTATGATCGGGCAGATGATGGAGCCCGTTGAATTTACGGATAAGCAGCAGAGCGCTCCCGTGGAAAAACCATGGGCGGCGACGGGCTACGACGGCAAAAAGAAGCGTTCGATCATCAACTCGCTTTATATTGAAGCGGAAGCGATGGCAGAAGTCACCACGCGACTGCAAAGCGTATACGAGCAGATCAAGCGCGCTGAAGTGCGCTACGAAGAATTCATGATGGATGACGCGGATTATTGCATCGCCGCGTATGGCACCACCGCACGCATCGCGAAGAACGCCATCGTCAAAGCGCGCAAGGAACTCGGCATCAAAGCGGGGTTGATACGGCCCATCACGCTGTGGCCGTTTCCGACTGAAGCCTTTGCAAACGCCGCGAAGAAGTGCAAGGCGTTCGTGGCGGTGGAGATGAGCACGGGTCAGATGGTCGAGGACGTAAAGCTTTCGGTGAACGGCGTGCGCCCCGTGTCGTTTATCGGCACGGTGGGTGGCTTTGTGCCGACGCCGGATTCGGTCGTCGAAGAGTTAAAAAGGCTTGCGGGGGAGGACAGATAGATGGCGGTTGTATTTGAAAGGACGAAATTGTTGACGGATGCGCCGTTCCACTATTGCCCCGGCTGCACGCACGGCATCGCGCACCGGCTCGTCGCGGAGTGCATTGACGAGATGGGGCTTAAGGAAAGGGCGATCGGCGTCGTTCCCGTGGGGTGCGCGGTGTTCGCGTACAACTATTTTGACATTGACGTATACGAGGCGGCGCACGGCAGGGCACCCGCGGTCGCGACAGGCGCGAAGCGCGTGCATCCCCAAAACCTCGTGTTTACCTATCAGGGCGACGGAGACCTCGCCTCCATCGGCGCGGCGGAGATCGTACACGCCGCCGCCAGAGCGGAGAA
>CAYNFL010000022.1:0-15618 GCA_964396465.1 uncultured Christensenellaceae bacterium | reverse complement strand
CGGATGAACGACAGCACCGCTTCAAATATCAGCTTGTGCCCGGCGGGATTGGGATGGATGCCATCTGAACACACATAGCGCGAAAAATCCTTTTCCTTTAAGAATTCGCGCCGGATATCGATACAGTCTACGGAGCGCTTGCGCGATATGAACTGCAGGCAGTTGCTGTAGCGCTCCTGCCACCAGTAGATATGCCAGACGTCTTTCAGCCATTTCAATATACGAAAGCCTTTTTCCTGATCGCTGTTGGTAAACCACTTAAAATAGCTGTCGGCGTAAAGCGGCGGCAGCGTGGTCAGTACGGGTTGTTTACCGCAGCCTTCCACGAAATCGACCATCTCGTTAATGCGGCGCTCAAATTCGTCAAGCGGAGTTTTCGGGATATGATCCCTCGCCGGATCACGCGCGATCTCGTCCCACGCAAAATCGCAGTCGTTGCCTCCAAACTCAATTACCACGATATCCGGATCGTATTTTTCCATCTTGGTTTCAAGCTGCTTTTGCCCTTGATCCACCGTCGCTCCAAAACGCGAAACATTAATGAGCTGCGCGTCGAGCTGATTGGAGAGCAGGTTGATAAAACAGTCCTTGAGCAGCGTATACTTCTTCTTTTCCTCGTCAAGTATTACGCCCTTGCAAAGCGAATCGCCGACAACCAGTATCTTTTTTTCCACGATGTCCTTCCTTTCATTGTCCCTTTTGTCGCGTATTCAGCAATATGGACAAGTACCTGTATAGCAGTCGTTTTTCCACGGTTATTATTACCCGAATCACGCCTTTTTTATCACATCGTTTATATCATGAATTTGTGATGGCGCGCAAGACAAGCAATATTAATTAATTGTGAACATATTATGCGTTTTACCTGCAGTTTTTTTATTACAGAGTTTTCATTCTTCCAAAAGTTTCAGTTTTGGATTATAATGATTAAGAATAACTGTCAGGAGGACGCCATGTCACGAATCATCGCTATTGCAAACCAGAAGGGCGGCGTTGGAAAAACCACCACAGCGGTCAATTTAAGCGCTTGCATCGCGGAAAAAGGCAAAAAAGTGCTGCTGATCGACGTGGATCCGCAGGGCAATTCAACGAGCGGCTTTGGAATCGAAAAGCGCACGCTCAAAACCTCCGTATACGATATTATGATCAACGGGCTGGACGCCAAAAAAGCCGTGCAAAAAACCATGATCGATACGCTCGATATCATACCGGCCAATATCGACCTTGTGGGGGCGGAGGTGGAGATGGTGGCCCGGATTGCAAGAGAGCAGATATTAAAACAAGCGCTCAAGAACATTTGCAACGATTACGATTATATATTCATGGACTGCCCGCCGTCGCTGGGGCTGATTACGATCAACGCGCTTACCGCGGCGGATAAGATACTCGTACCCATACAGTGCGAATACTTTGCGCTTGAAGGGCTTTCTCAGCTCATCAATACGATCAAACTTGTCAAGACAAACTTAAACCCCGCGCTCGAGGTGGAGGGCGTGGTGCTGACGATGTTTGACGGCAGGACGAATCTTTCCATACAGGTCGTCGAAGAGGTGAAGAAATACTTCAGAAACAAGGTGTACAACACGATCATACCGCGCAATGTACGGCTTGGCGAAGCGCCCAGCTTCGGGCTTCCCGTCATACGGTACGATGCGTCATGCCTCGGAAGCCAATGTTATAACGAGTTGGCCGATGAAGTAATAAAAAGCAACGGAGGGGATGTTTAATGAAACAGCAGCGTCTGGGCCGGGGATTGGGTGCGCTGATCGGTGAAGAATCGACGGTGGAAAAGAGCAACATTCTCGAAGTAGGCGTCAACGAGATCGATCCCAATATGCAGCAGCCGCGCAAGCATTTTGACGAAGAGAAGCTAGAGGAACTTGCGCAGTCCATACATAACTACGGTATCGTTCAGCCGATTATCGTACAGCGCAACGGGGAGCGGTATACCATTATCGCGGGGGAACGACGCTACCGCGCGGCGAGAATGGCGGGGCTTACGGAAGTCCCTGTCGTGATCAAAGAGTATTCCGAAAACGAGTTCATGGAGGTTTCTCTCGTCGAGAACCTTCAGAGAGAAGATTTAAATCCGATTGAGGAAGCGCAGGCGATGCGCCTTTTGATGGACGAACACAGCTTGACGCAAGACGAGCTTTCCTCAAGGCTGGGCAAATCACGTAGCGCGGTCGCCAACACGCTGCGGCTGCTTACACTGCCGCGGGAAGTGTGCGAAATGGTAATTTCGGGAGAGCTTTCGAGCGGGCACGCGCGCTGCCTTGTCGCGTTACCCAGCGATTCAGAAAAAATCGAATTGGCGCGCAAGATTATTTCGGAGAAGCTTTCCGTGCGCGAAACGGAAGCGCTTGCGGGAGAAACGAGCGGGAAGAAGGCCGCGCCGCGAAAAATAAAGAATGCCCCGCCCGAGATCGAAACCGCGCAAAGCGCGCTAACTTCCGCACTCGGAACGCGTGTGCAGATCGTGGGGAACTTAAGCCGCGGCAAGATCGTGCTGTCCTACTACAATCCGGATCAACTGCAAAGCCTGTACGATTTCTTTCTGACCTGCAAGTAAACAAAGAAATATCAAAAGCATTTAATCCCTGCGGCCATCGCGGCCGCTTTTTGTTTCACGTGAAACGCGGGCAAACAATATGAATAATACGAACAGGAGAGAAACACATATCCTCTATAATTGCAGGGGAATGTTTCACGTGAAACGCTATATTGTGCCGCTGATGAGGTGCATGAAGAAATCGTTGCCGAGGAAATATGTACCCATCGACGATGCGTTAAAATAGTCTGCGACTTTATCCACGGGAACAATCAGAAGAACAACGGGTATAGCGGTCACGATCAGGAAACAGAAGAGCATGCCGCGCGTCAGGCCGAACAAAGCGCCCATCGTGCGGTCATACTGTTTAAGCTCCGGGAACTCAACGGTGTATTCGACTGCGCCGAGTATGAACTGATAGATGATGCGCGCAATGGCGAATATCGCGAAGAACGATATGATATTGAGCACCGCGCACACGATGGTCATGTTGTAATACTGGCCGATCGTTGTATAGACGTCAGCGGCAAACGCCTGCGTATGTACGTTCTGGCGAATCAGGGAAGCGAAAGGCTCGGATACGGAGGAGTTGGAAATGATGCCGGAGAGCGTACCGTCGCTCATACCGGACACGAGCAGCTTAGAAGCCTCGAAAGGTTTGATAAGCTCGGAGCCTTCGGTGTAGTAATAGAGAAAATTGAAAAGAGATTCGCTTGTGCGTACAGCCGATGAGACGACCGGATACAGCAGGAACGAAGTGATGATCGATAAAAATAACGCGCCAAGGTTGAGCGCGGAATGGAAAAAGCCGCGATAGATTCCCTCCAGCGCCATGACCACGAGCAATACGATAAACATTACATTAACGAGATTCAACGTTTCCTCCTGAAGGCTTTACGGAAGCGGAAGCAGGTAAACCGTCTCCCCCTCCGAAATAAACGCGTATCCATCCATCGCCTTTTGTACGCCCGTTGCCGCAAAAGGCAATGAATGCGTACGCTGGTATTTTCCCTCAACAGTATATACGAAAATACGATCCGATGCAAAACAATAAATTTTTTCTTTCGTGTACAGCACGGAGAACACGCCGGGCGGCAGATTGATTTTAATCTCATCGCCCGAGCTGCGGATGATCCGCGCGACGGACAGCGCGGTGTCCATTTCGTCGCTCTGTACGTATACGAAAACGGGAGATTCGCCTTCGGTGCAGATATCTTCCACCGACCAGCCGTAAATCAATCGGTTCTGGTTCTGCTTGAGCGCTTTGAACGTAGTGAGATAGTTTGTTCCCATGGCATAGATCAGCTCGCCCGTAAGGTATACGCGGCTCACCAGCTGGTCTTTAAGGTCTTTGATACCCGTCATGGACAGCATTTCCGCTCCGGGCCGGTAGGTACAGATACGCGATACGGGCGCTACGCCGCTCACGTCAAGTTCAAGCAGGTACAGTAGGTCGCTCTGCGCGTCGAAACCGTAATCGAGTATGTTTCTGCCGGTGACAGATAAGGGGTCATCAAACATCCGCTCGCCTTTCGAATTGAACACTTCAATATAGGTCGCCGTGATATCATTCTGCGGCTGGCTGACTAAAATTGCGATCATATCTAACCCCGCACGCGCGGATTCGATGACTACCCCCTGTTCAACCGTGTTGTAAAACAGCAGCACGCCGTTTTGATCCAGCGCCCAGTACATCGTGTCGCTTGTGGCCAATACAATGGTATCGCTTGCGGTATAATTCAAGTCCGCGGCGGGCATTTCGCGTGTCCACTCCGCTTGGAGCGAGTCATTGACGCAGGTTAAATATTTGCCGTCTGTATATACGATTTTGTTGCCGACACACAAATAAGCGGAGACATTGCTTACCGGCAGTTTTTCCAGCGCATCCTTGATCTCGCGGCCTTTGGTGAGCAGCATCACAAGGCCGGTAATCAGCACCAGAAGGACCACCGATATGCTGGTTAAAAAGAATACGGCTTTTTTGGGCAGCCTGCGTTTCTTTTGCTTTTTGTCGATATACACCTTGCACCTCTGCATGATATTACTGCGCAATGCCGTAACCCACCGGGCAACGATATTAAGAAAACACGCTGCGCCTTTCAAGGATTTGATACCGATATTTTACTCGAAATGCGTTTGTTTGTACAGCCTGCGTTAAACGCGATTAGGATCGGACGAAATGCAAGCGGCATACGGCAAATCTCTTTGTGCAAACTAAGCTTATTTTTTGTAAACAATATGTGAAAACATTAGCGATTTCACGATTTTGCCACGATAATCGAGTATGATGGTTTTTAAAGGAGCATTATGAAGTTTATCCAGTTCGAGATGCACTGTCATACCGTTGAAACGAGCCCATGCGGCATACTGACTGCCGCAGAGGTGGTGGACGGGATAAAAGCGGCCGGGTATGGCGGCACATTTATAACGGATCATTTTTATTCCCGCTTTTTTGAGCAGCGCGGTACGGCTAAGCTGTCTTGGGAGCAGAAAGCGGAGAGATACCTAACTGGGTACCGCGCGGCGAAGAAGCGCGGGGACGAGATCGGCCTGAAGGTATTTTTGGGGCTTGAGGTGCAGCCGGACGATACGCCCTTCGAGTTTTTAGTGTTCGGGCCGGATGAGCGCTTTATCATCGAAAACGGGCCGTTTTACCGGCTGGCGATACCGCGGATTTATGAGATGATGCACGGGAACGGGTTTTTGGTGTTTCAGGCGCACCCTTACCGGTATGGGCTTTCCCCCGACGATCCGGCCAACTACGATGGCATTGAGATCGTCAACGCCCAGCCGAGAAGCGTAAGCTATAACAAACGCGCGCTGGAGTTTGCTTTCTCACACGACATCATGCTTATCGCGGGCAGCGATGTCCACATGATCGGCGATATCGGCCGCGGTGGCGTGATGCTGCCGGAAGGCATCGAAAGCGCGCAGGATTTCATAGAATACATGAAAGAGGTTAAAATTCCCGAGCTGATCGTTACGTTCGGCGCATAAAGCGCCGTTTGGGTTGGCCGGAAAGGAAACAAGATATGTTTCGCAGAATGTTTATTGGGAGGAACGGGCCGGATCAGCTCTCTTTGGCGGTGGTGCTGCTTTCGGCGGTCATCAGCTTCGCGCAATATTTTATCGTGTGGCCGTATGTTTGGATCGTCTCGGCGGTGCTGTTTATATACGCGGGCTGGCGCATGTTTTCACGCAATATCGAAAAGCGCAGGCAGGAAAATTTCGCGTTTATGAATGTGGTTAATAAGATCAAAACGTGGTATTATAAAACAAAAGCAAAATCCGGCCAGCGCAAGCTGTACAAGGTATTTAAATGCCCGCAATGCGGCCAGAAGCTGCGCGTGCCGCGCGGCAAGGGCAAGGTTGCTATCAAGTGCTCCAAATGCGGCAACAGGATGATGCGAACGACTTGAACAAAAAATAAAAAGGGGTATGCTTATGGCTCAAATTACTAAAGATATGACGATCGCGGAGCTGCTCATGATGGATCCCGAATGCGCTGGAATACTGCTTGACGCCGGTATGCATTGCATCGGCTGCCCCGCATCCTCCGGCGAGAGCATTGAGGAAGCCAGCGAGGTTCATGGTATTGACACGGACGAACTGGTTGCAAAACTCAACGAGTTTTTCAAAGATAAATAATCAGGGAGGTCTTAAGCGCATGTCACAGTACGAATGCACGGTGTGCGGCTACGTATACGATCCGGAGAAAGGCGACCCGGACAACGGCGTTAAGCCCGGTACTTCTTTTGAGAATCTGCCCGAGGATTGGGTATGCCCGATGTGCGGCGCAACCAAGGATCTGTTTGAAGAAATCTGACCCTCCGGGAGGAAACGATGTCTGCAGTTGAAATTACGAGGGATGTATTTTGGGTTGGGGTACAAAACCCGTCGCTGCGCGTATTTGACGTCATCATGCGCACCGAATGGGGTACGACCTACAACAGTTATCTGATCAAAGGCACTTTTGGCGCAGCGGTGGTCGATACGGTCAAAGAGGGGTTTTCAGACGAGTTTATCAAAAAGATATCGGATGTATGCGATGTCTCATCGATACGGTATATCGTCTGCAACCACACGGAGCCGGATCATTCGGGTTCGCTGAGCAAGCTTTTAAAGCTCGCGCCCGACGCGGTGGTGCTTTGCTCCAAGCCCGCGAGCGTATTTTTGCGCACTATCATGAACCGCGACTTCGAGTGCCGCACGGTGGGTGACGGCGATTCCGTGGACTTGGGCGGCAAGACGCTCCGGTTCATTTCAGCGCCTTTTCTGCACTGGCCCGATTCGATATTCACCTATGTGCCACAGGATGCGCTGCTGCTCTCGGGCGACGTATTCGGCTTTCATTTTTCCGCGGAGAACGTGTTCGACGATTTGACGCCGCTCAGCGATGAAATGGCAGCGTCCCAGAAATACTATTTCGACGTGATCATGGGGCCGTTTAAAAGCTATGTGCTTCAGGCCATTGAGAAGATACGCGGCCTTGACATCAAGGCCATCGGGCCGTCGCACGGCCCGGTGCTGCGCAGCAGCCCTTGGGAGGCCGTAAAGCGCTATGAAACTTGGTCATCCGACATACTGACCGCCAACGATCCCAAAAAGGTCTACATCGGCTTTGTGTCGTGCTACGGTTATACGAAAATGCTTGCGGAGCGTATCGCTTGCGCAGTGCGCGAAGCGGGGTACGACGCGGAGGTGGAGGATGTATCGCAGGCCGACCCCGCGGAATGCGCCGCGAAAATCCATAAGGCCGACGCGTTTGCGGTGGGCTCGCCCACGATCAACCGCGACGCTTTAAAGCCTGTATGGGATGTGCTCATGTCGGTATCGACGTATACTGTCAAGGGCAAGCCCGCGGCGGTGTTCGGTTCGTTCGGATGGAGCGGCGAGGCGATCAAGTTTTTGAGCGAGAGGCTGCGCGATATCGGCGCGGAGGTGCTGGGCTCATCGAGCGCAAGGCTTTACCCCGACGATAAGGAACTCGCGGAAGCGGACAAGCTCGGTAAAACCATCTGCGAAGCGTTGGAAAAATAATGGCAAGTAAAAAGAGCGGCGAACCGCTCTTTTTTGATGCTTCGAATTATGCCTGCGCGGCTTCGCCCTTCGCGGCCGCCTTGGCCTTACCTTCGCCGAAGACCATGACGATATGCGCCGCATCGAACTTCTTCGAAATCAGGCTGACGACGGGCGTAACGATCAGCGATGTCAGCATCGCCATGGCGCCGATAGCCAGCGGGGACATCCACGCGGGCAGTATGCCGCCGATTGCGCCCAGCACCATGAGCGGCACGACGACCGTAAGACCTGTGATGATACCGGCCCACGCGCCCGCTTTGGTCATGCCCTTCCAGCGCACGCCGAGTAAGAACGGCGCAAGGAAGCAGCCCGAAAGCGCGCCCCAAGAATACGACATCAATGTGGATATGGCATCAACCTTGAACAGCGCCAGTATGAGCGACACGACCACGAACAGCGCGCACAGGCTGCGCATCCAAACCATGGAGCTTTTCTCGCTCATCTGCGGCTTGATGGAGCCTTTGATCAGGTCCATCGAGATGGACGACGAGGACACGAGCACGAGCGAAGAGAGCGTGGACATTGAGGCCGCAAGCAGCAGCACGAGTATGAGCCCCAGCAGCCATGGCGGAAGCGCTTGGTTTAAAACTGCGGGCATGATCGCGTCCGTATTGGCTTTGCCGTCGATTAACGGCACTTCAGACAGAAACAGCCTGCCGAAGCCGCCTACGAAGTATGCGCTGCCGCCGATGATGAGCGCAAACAGCGTGGAAATGATCGTTCCTCTTTTGATCGCTTTGGCGTCGCGGATCGCGTAGAACTTATGCACCATCTGCGGCAGCCCCCATGTGCCAAGGCTCGTCAGCAGTATGATAGAGATGAGGCCGATGGCGTTATTGGCCGTGCCGAAGGGCGCGGATAGCGCCTCGCCCAGGTTCGGGATATTGGCATCGGTGACCTGAGAAAGTTTTTCGAGCCCCGCGGAAAGGCCGCCAACCTGCGGGCTTCCGAGCACAAAGCCCATCATCAGCAGCACACCGATGATCATCACGATACCCTGAAAGAAATCGGCCAGCGCCGTCGCGATGTACCCGCCGGACAGCAGGTAGATCGCGGTGAGCACCGCCATCACGATCATGCAGTACGTATAGTCGATGTGAAATACGCTCTCGAAGAACAGCCCCAAGCCCTGATACACGCTTGCACAGTACGGCACAAGGAATATGAATATCAGCAGCGCCGCGACGATCTTTAAGTTGGGCGACTGATAGCGTTTCTTGAAGAAATCGGGCATCGTGGAGGCATCCAGCCGCTGTGTGATCTCACGCGTCGGCCTTGCCATCAGCTTCCACACCAGAAATGAACCGATCAGCGCGTTGGCGATGCCGATCCATGTGACGGAAAAACCCATGCTCCAGCCGAATTTGCCCGCGTATCCCATGAATATGACGGCGGAAAAATACGTTGTGCCATAGGCAAACGCGCTCATCCAAGCGCCCATGTTGCGTCCGCCTAAAAAGAAATCGTTGACGGTTTTGGCTTTACGCCGTGAGAAAAACGCGATACCCAAGAGAATGACGACATAGATACAAAGAATGATGATTTGGACAGTCATAACTACCTTCCTCCCATACTACAAAAAATTGGAAAAATAAAAATACCTGCCATACTACGTTTCCTACCAGCATGATATTACATCATATTGTTACTGTTTGCAAGGGCTTTTTTATGCACGTAACAGTGTCTTGATCTCCCCGATGTGCGCGCGCGCCTCGGCTTCGCCGAGGCGTATCATCTCTTCGATGCTTCTGATTTGGTGGCGGCGGTAGTTATTAAGCTGCGGCTTTAACATGATGTCGGCGTACTTTGCGCAGATCTCGCTGTTGACATTGATGCTGAGGTTATACGCGGTCAAAAACACATCGAGGCGCTTTAAGCTTTGTGTGCCGCGGCTGCGGTCGGCGTTTAAGTTAATTCCCACGACCTTCTCCGCGCCATCGCGCGCACCGCCTCTGTGGGGATGCTGCGCAGCGTGCCGCCGTCGATGTAGGTTTTATGGCCGATGCGCACGGGCTGGAACACGCCGGGCACCGCGCAGCTTGCCGATAACGCTTTGGCTACGCTGCCGTGGCACAGCGTCTCAAGCGCGCCGGTTTCCAAGTTGACCGCGACGGCGCAGAAAGGTTTTCCAAGCTCGCTGAAAGTCTTGCCTTTTAAAAAGCAGTCGGCGAGCTGTTCGATGATCTCGCTGCTCATATAGGAGAATATCGGCTTTTTCGGAAGCACGTTCTTTTCCCGGATGGTCAGCGCGAAGCCGTACAGCTCCCGCCACGGTATGCCCGCGGCAAAAAGCGCCCCTGCGATAGCGCCTGCGGAGTTGCCCGCGATATAGTCAAAGTCGATATGGTTCTCCTGAAATACGCGTATCGCGCCGATGTGCGCGAAGCCGCGCGTGCCTCCGCCGCCGAAAGCGACGCCGCTTTGCTGATATGCCATATGCCCTCCCAAAGGTGGGGTTCAACCAAATATTATAAACGATACGCGCCTGTGCCCGCATATTGATAAAAATTATCCCATATTAACGGAACTTCTTTGACCTCATTGCGTCTTAGTATTAATCCGACATTTAAGGAGAGTATGATGAACAAAAAGGCGCTGTGGATATTGGCGGTATTGATGCTTCCGGGGTGCGCCGTGCAGACCGCGCCCGATGCGCCGCCATCCGGCATAAGCAGCACCGCCCCGGCAGCCGAAATAAAACCGCTGGGATTTACGGCGGAACTGATACAGCAGCCCGTTGCGCCGCTGGATGCGAACTTCGTCAGCGGTGTCAACGGCTTTGGGTTGGAAGCCGCTTTGAAACTGTACCGCGAGGATAGCAACCTCGCGGTTTCGCCCGCCAGCATCGAACGCGCGCTGTGCATGACGCGCGCTGGCGCGGCGGGACAGACGAAGCAGGATATGGCTGATACGCTTGGGCTTTCCGGCCTGACTGATGCGCAGATTACGGACGCGTGCCGCTCGCTGATGTGGCGCGCGAATACAGGCGGCATGGAGGCTGCCGATGCGGTATGGGTGCGCGAAGGGTATACGCTCAGCGACGTTTTTGCGAAAACCTGCGCGGAGGATTTTATGGCTGACGCGCACGGGCTCAAAATACCCGGCGCGATGGACGATATCAACGGCTGGGCGAGCGAGAAGACGCACGGGCGCATCGATGACATCATACAAGAGGAACTCAAAGCCGATACGGCTATGGTGCTGGCCAACGCGCTGTACTTTCTCGGCGATTGGGCGGAGCCGTTTGAAGCAAACGATACTTACGATGAGGAATTCTCCGCGCCATCCGGCAGCGTAAAGGCATCGTTCATGCACAGCACGCGCGCCGTGCCGTACTTTGAAAACAAGGATTTCTCGATGATCACGTTGAATTTCAGCGGCAAAGAGGGCGAGGGGCAATACGCGATGGCTTTTCTGCTGCCCGCAGCGGGAAGCTCGGCGCAGGAACTGCTCGCTTCGCTCTCAGATGAGGATTTTACGCAAGCGCTTTCCGGCGCGCAAAGCCGTGACGTGCACATCGGCCTGCCAAAGTTCGAGTTCTCGTATTTCACATCGCTGCGCGATACGCTCATCGATATGGGTATGGGCTCGGCGTTCGGCAGGGGCGCGGATTTTTCCGCGATGACGGCGGAGCCGAACAGCCTCTTTATCGACGACGTGCTGCACAAGTGCTTCGTGAAGGTGGATGAACTCGGCGCGGAGGCCGCGGCGGTCACCGTCGTGGAGATGCGCGACGGCGCGGCGATGCCGCCCGAGGACATTGCGGAGTTTTACGCAGACCGGCCGTTCGTATTCGCGATCTATTCGCAGGAAGACGGCGCAATCGCGTTTCTGGGCGTTGTCAGCGACCCGGCGCAGAAGTAAGGAGGATTTATGAAAAGGACATTATCGGTGGTATTGGTGGTGGTTTTAATACTCTCGGGATGCAGCGCGCTTTCCGGTACGGACAGCGGCGAAGTCGCGGCGGTCGCCTTTGAAGGCGAGCTGCTTGCGCAGCCCGTCACATCGCTGGGCGGCGATTTTTCGCAAGGCGTCAATGGCTTTGGCTTTGAAACGGCGGCGATGCTTTATAAACCGGATAAAAACCTCGCGGTGTCGCCTGTGAGCATCGAGCTTGCGCTTGCGATGACGCGTGCGGGCGCTGCGGGTGATACGGCGGCGCAGATGAAGGATGCGCTGGGGCTCTCCGCGCTGACCGATGAGCAGATTATTGACGCGTGCAAATCGCTGATGTGGCGCGCCAACACGGGCGGCATGGAGGCTGCGAATTCGATCTGGCTGGGCGAGCACTATGCCTACAGCGAGGATTTTATAGACACCTGTACGGGCGACTTTATGGCGGACGCGTATCCGCTCAAAATACCCGGCGCGAAGGACGATATCAACGGCTGGGTGTGCGAGAAGACGCACGAAAAGATCGAGAAGCTGCTGGAGCAGGAGCCGGATGAAACGACGGGGCTCATACTCTGCAACGCGCTGTATTACCTTGGCGATTGGGTGCTGCCGTTCGAGGCGAACGATACCTATGACGAGGATTTCAACGCGCCTTCCGGCACCGTCACGGCTTCGTTCATGCACAGCGATTGGTCGGTTCCCTACTATGAAGCCGACGGATTCAAGATGATATCGCTCGAGTTCAAAAGCGAAGACGATGAAGGCAAGTATGCGATGGCGCTGCTGCTGCCCGCGGAGGGTACTGAGATAAGCGATATGCTCTCTTCGCTGGACGGCAGCGGTTTTGCCGAGGCGCTGTCAAAGCTTTCCGATCAGCAGGTGATGATCAAGCTGCCCAAGTTTGAATACATGTACGCCGCGTCATTGGCGGATACGCTCAAAGCGATGGGTATGGAAGGCGCGCTTAATCCCGATACGGCGGATTTCTCCGGCATGACGCAGCAGGACAACGATCTCTTCATCTCCGATGTGCTGCACAAGTGCTACATCCGCGTGGACGAACTCGGCGCGGAAGCCGCCGCGGCGACAGCGGTGATTATGGCGGCAACCGCGGCCCCGGCGGAAGACCCATTGACGTTTTATGCCGACCGTCCGTTCCTGTTCGCGATCTACTCACAGGAGGACGGCACGATCGCGTTTCTGGGCGCCGTGAACGATCCGGCGCAGGAATAGCCCGATAAAAAGTTTCGGGGAGCGCTGCGCACCGCGTCTCTCCGGAATCTCCCAAATACACCCCAATGCAAAAGGACAGGCTGCCCGCCTGTCCTTTTTGCCGCCGGCAAACCTTGTCTATCAGTGATTTTATATGCATCACTAATCTAATTTTATCTATCCGAAAAGCTGTCTCCAATTCTAATATCTCGATGAAATGAGAATTGACAAAATAGCCTGCACCCCTTATAATGTAACCACATTTACTAATTTAGTAGATTAGTAAATACGAAAGGTAAAAAAAGCATGGAAACAAAGCGCAATACCAACATCTCAGTGTTTCTTGACGGAGACGGTAGAATCAAACAGTGGCCTGCCCGTGATAAAGCGAGAATTCCGGTGCTCGAATATCTTTGCGGTAAGTTCGAAAAAGGAAAAATATATACCGAGAAGGAGGTAAACCAAATAATCGACAGTTGGCATACCTTCGGGGATTATTTTTTGCTCAGAAGATCTCTTATCGATTATCAGCTTATGACGCGCAAGCCGGATGGATCGAAGTATTGGGTGGCTGAACCGGACGGAGGGCAAGAAGAACTGAAAACACCTGTTTGATATCACAATTTATAGTAAGCATAAAAAAAGACAGGTGGTGCCTGTCTTAGTCCGCTGATAAACTCTGTTTGCCAGCGTTTCTTATGTTCGGAATCCACAAGAATTTTGAAACTAGCAACAGGCTTATCATCAACCCCATTACATGCCTGTCCTTTTACGCATAGTAAATTATTGACGATACAGCGTGTAAGTTCGGCTATTTTTATAAGCGAATATTTGGATACAGTTTTCGTTAATAATGGTTACTCTATAAAGATTTTTTGTAGTATTCGGGGTACTTTCTTTAAATATCAATATAATACCATTCTCAATTCTATAGTAATCACCATATTTAATCCAAGGGATATCATATGATATTTGTCCGTTCTCCTTCATTTTAAAATATCGCGAATCCCCCCTCCATGTTCCCAATAAGAATTTTTGCACGAAAACGTGATTTGACATGATTAATTCATTAGCATCTTCAAACCCGATTAATGAATACAATTCATCATAAATATTCAATTCTTTGTTATGAGCTTTAATTAAAGTTAAAAATGAATCGGTAACTAAATAACCTTCAGTTTTAGCAAACCATCTTGTTGCCTTATCATATTGCGCTTTATGATAAAAATCTATAGCTGCATTATAAATATAATCCGTGAGTTCCAAGATAATTTGCTTTGAGTCTAAGTAATCGCCTGCTAATACAAGCTTATCGTAGGCCTTAAGATATTCTTCCCCAGATAGTAGGCTATTTCCCCAAACATAATATAATTCCGATATTTTTTCTTTAGCTTCAGGATAGTTATCTTCGGATAAATTTCTTAACAATTCTAAAGATTCATCAAAATTGCTTGTTTCGATTAGGTAACATGCCTTTCGAAACACAGTATCATTAATTAACTTGTCAGAATCCTTATATGAACTTAATTGTTTATAAATATCTATTGCTTGATCGTATGTGTTTTGGTTAGCAAGCTGCGCAGCTTTTCTATATTTTACTTCTGATAGAAGTTCGCTTGCACCTTTATAGTTTTCTATTGTATTTAACTTTTCAGTTGCCTTATCGTACTCCCTGTTTTCCATTGCTAATCCCGCTATAATAAAGCATGAATCCTGCGGAAAGATTTTAGATACAAAGGGAATATTATTAAACTCTTTATTTGCTACAGAGAATTCATAATTTTCTGCGTGGTTTATTGCTGAAAAATAGCTGACTGTAAAAAAGACAAATAAAATTATTAATGCAAAACCGAGTCCTGAAAAAATTAGAATTAGAGCAAGTCTTTTTTTCTTTGGCTTTTGTTTTTTGTTTTGTATAATCAGGTATGTATCTGAATTCAAAAATCCTTCTTCTTGTGAAAAAGGAGTCAGCATTGCTGCTGAAATACCCGTATTAAATGGAGCCAAATTTAGAATTAATTCTTGCATGTTTGCATATCGATCTTCTGGATTTTCAGAAAGTCCTTTATTAATAATTGCATTAATCACTTCTAAAGAAGAATTCTGTGGGTTTTCATCTTTGCCGTAATTTCGATAGTAGTATTGAAGCATAAAACGAAGTAAAGCGCATATCCCGAAAATATCCGCTTTGATTCCTGCAAAGTCTCCCGAACGCTGTTCAGGAGAATAAAATTCATCCGAAGCCATTTCATCAGATTCATAAAAGTGACATCCGTCTGTTGTAACTATTATTCTTGATGGCGATAATTTAAGGTATACAGTTCCTTGGTTATGTTTTTCGCGCAAATGTAATACTATCGGCATTAAAAGACTTACAGCTTCATTTGGAGTAATTGGCTTATTAAGCAGTGATAAGTATTCGGTCAACTTTAATTCTGTAATACCCTTTGAGTTTTTTAATTTCTTATGAAATGGTATAAATCTTATTGTACAGATAATAACAACAATAGCTACTAGACCAAAGACAATGTAGAAAATCCAAAAAGAAAAAATACTTATAGTAGAATCTATAGAAAAATTGTTTTCTTCAAGAAATTTCATCAACTCAGAAGTTGAAATGGCTCCAAATATACCTTGTGAATCTATTACGCCGTATGTATTTATACCAATTACTTCACCGTTTTTATTGAAGAGTGGGCCTCCTGAATTTCCTGGATTTAAATCTGCATTGATTTGAAGCAATTCAATTTCGGGGCCATGGTCAATATTTCGCGTTGTTCTTACTGAACTGATTATACCATTTGTAATAGTAACTTCATCACTTTAAACTGTACCCTGTAAAACGGACACGAGAAAGAGTGGCATTTGCAGCAACGTCC
>CAYNFL010000021.1:0-15807 GCA_964396465.1 uncultured Christensenellaceae bacterium | reverse complement strand
ATTTTGTGAAGGAAATACTACCTATCTGGTCTTTTCCTGTATAATCCTTTACCTTGTCCACACTTTCATTGTTAAGCATAAGAAACTTAACAGTTGTCAACGTTTTAAGTTCAGCTCTATCTGAATCCCTAATGTTTTCTAGTGTTGTTTTTATCTTTGCAGGAATGTCTTTCTTAGTACTTACTTGTATGTACGTTTGCTTATCCGCAGAAATTAAATCAACGCAAGGGTAAGTATATGTTTCAATGTTTAAATTACTAAGCCTCTGACCAAAGTATAGACTACCTGCTTCAATTGCAAATAATTCGAACAATTTGGCATTATCTAAAAGTCCCTTAGTGTTAAGTAATCTGATTTTTTCTTCATAAGCAGAAATATAATCTGCTATAAAGTTTATCCGCTCAGCAGACGTATTCAAGTATATACCCCCTTAACTTTTTATATTGCAACCTTTTTGTATACGTAATCTTGATGCTAAACGAGCTGTGGATTCAAAGATGATTACTAGCTGCAGATTATAGACATTATCGATATGTCAATAGACTACTTGCAGCACGTTCGATATTAAGTTTATCTTTATTTTTACATGGTTTGATAATTAGAAAACAACCTCTTTAATATTGGCTATTATATCAAACCATCCGTATATTGCCAAGTAATCGAGATAAATAATTGGCGAACAAGGTTTTATACTGCAATATCTTATATAATTTACCACTTAGCTACAAGATAAATACGCTGACTTGGATCGTCTAGCTTGCGTTTATGACACGCGATAATGTAACGCATGACAGCAATAGATAGAATCGACAGCAGATGCCGGCGAAGCCAACCGCCAAATTGGCTGCCCATCGTGATCATTCCCAACACCGCGCCGTAGGAGAGCTGAAAGCCCGCGGTAAACAAATCGAGCGGGCGCAGCAGCAGCGCTGCCACAAACGAAAACGCGAGGCAATTGAGCGTATCCGCCTGCCTGCTAAGATGCTTGCCGATGAGCACCGCAGCCGCCATGATCGAAGCGCGCACGATGGAAGCCGTAAGCCCGGTGACGTATGCGTAGGCGGCGATGAAAACCAGCGTGACGATGAGCCGGGGCGTACGTCCCGCGCGCAGTAGCTTTAAAACGAAATACACGAAAGCGATAAGTATTGCCGCGTTGAGCCCCGACACCGCGAGCACATGCGCCATGCCGGTATCTTTAAACGCGGTGTAGGTCTGCTCGTCGATGCCCTGCGTATCGCCGAGCAGCATGGCCTTGGCAATCGGCGCGACATCCGGCTCGAATACGGCATCCACGATGCCGCCCAGCGCGCCGCGCGCGGCGGCAAACCACACCACGGGGCCGCCCCGGTATCCCGTCACCTGCGCGGTATCCGCGTAGGCCTTGTAATACACGCCCTGCGAGAGCAGGTACAGCTTTTCGTCGAAGCCGCCCGGATTGCGCTCACCTTTGGGAAGCTCCACATCGCAGACGGCCTCCACGGTGTCGCCGCATTGCAGCGCCGCCGCGTCCGATACATATAGTTTGACGCCGCCGCACGCTTTTCCATTGATGCGGGCATTATCGAGCAGCACGACGGTGCTGCCATAGTCGTTGACATACGCATCGCTGGCCACGCATCCGGAAACGGCGAGGCCGTCGCCCGTTTCCACTGTTTTCGCGCCTACAATATTAGAAGCGAGAAACGCGCCAAAAAGCCCGAGCGCCGCGCAAATAAGCCACAGCACCTTTTTGCGGAACAGAAAAGCCGCAACGATGAGCGCCGCGGCTGCGATAATATACGGTACGGAGAGGGGAACAAAGCGCCCCAGCGCAATGCCTGCCGCGAGCGCGGCAGCCGCCGGGAGCAGCGGGCGGCGATTCATGACGCGATGCTGTCGCTCCATCTACACCTCATAGCTTTGATTTTCTTGTATGACCTCCGCCGTTGGAAAGCATTCCCGCGCTTCGCGAAGCAGCTCGCTTGGGTCGTACTCCGGGAAAATATGCGTGAGCAGCAGCCGCTTCACGTTCGCGTCCCGCGCGATACGCCCCGCGTCCTTCGCGGAGACGTGCTGCGCGGCAGGTCCTTTATCCTTGGAGAGGAACGCGGCATCCATTAAAAGCAGATCGGCGTACTTCGCGAATACCGCGAGTTCTTCATTGTCGCGCGTGTCGCCCGAATAGACGAACTTGCGCCCGCCCGCCATAAACGCCATCGCATAGCCCGGCACGGCGTGCGGCATCAGCGCAAAGCGCACATCCATGCCGCAAACCTGCGTCTCCATACCGTCCTCAATATAATGCGCGTCGATCAGCGGGTGCGAGGAGATCATTTCGGCCTCGGCCTCCGGCTTTGCCGGAAGGTATACGGGCAGCGGCGTGGCGCGCCAGCCAAGCCTGTTTGCCGCCTCCAGCGCGTAGCGCAGCGTGAGCACGTCGCCCATGTGGTCGGCGTGCAGGTGCGAGAGCAGCACCGCGTCCAAGTCCTGCACACGCAGCTTTAGCAGCAATTTGGAGAGCGTGCCGCAACCCATATCCACCATTACGTTCCTGCCCCCGTGCGAGAGCCGGTAGCCCGAGCAGCTCTCCCCCGCCTTGGGGAAGGGGCCGTATTTTCCGATGCAGACTAACTTCAAAACAGTATGCTCCTGATTCTTTTTACGGGATAGTAAAGCGCCAGCGCGCCCGCGACACCCACACCCCACTGTATCAGGTTGGGTATAATCGTGGTGGAAACATACCCCCAGCCGCCCAAAAATACCATTTCAAACGCGCCATAACCCACGACCATCACCGCGCCGCCCAGCACGCAAACGAACAGGAATTTCCTGAAGCTTGCATTTCTCATCAGCTTGGCGCACAGAAAGCCCATCAAGCCCTTGATGATGATCGTGGCCGGGATATATTGCGCATAGCCGTGTGCGAGGTCGGCCAGCGCGCTGCCCAGCGCCGCGGCGGCGGCGGCCCACGGCGCGCCGACGAGCATCCCCGCGCTGTAGATCACGCAGTCACCGAAGTTCATGTACGCCCCCATACCGGTGACGGGAAAATAAATGAAAAATGTAAATACAAAAATCAACGCTGTCATAATGCTTGCCGTTACCAGAGATTTGGTTTTACTTTTCGTATCGTTTTTCTGCGCCATGATACTTCCTCCCGGCTATTTCTGATTTCCATTTTATACGAACCCGCGCTTCAATGCAACGCCGGTTTTAATCACGCCAAATGCGGTGCCTCATATACTGGTAATGTACATTATTTTCGGAGGGCATATTTCATGTGCGGTATCGTCGGCATCATCGATTTCAAGAACAGCCTGCTAAGTCAAAGCGTCGTACTCTCCGAAATGATGGACGCCATCGCCCATCGTGGCCCGGATTCAGCGGGCTCCTTTCTGACACACCAAGCGGCGCTGGGCCACCGGCGCTTAACCGTGGTAGATCCGGCGGGAGGTACGCAGCCTATGGTGCGCAGCATAGGCGCCGGTACATATGCGATCGTCTACAACGGCGAGCTATACAACACGCCCGAGCTGCGCAGCGAGCTTGCGGCATGCGGCCATTCGCTGCTCACGCATTCCGACACCGAAGCGCTGCTGCTCTCCTACATCGAGTGGGGGCCTTCGTGCGTCGAACGGTTAAACGGCATATTCGCCTTCGCGATCTGGGACGAAAAGAAACAGCGCGTGTTCCTCGCGCGAGACCGTATGGGCGTCAAGCCGCTGTTCATTGCGCGCACGAAGCACGCGCTGCTGTTCGCCTCGGAAATCAAAGCGATTTTAAAACACCCGGATATTTCGCCTGTGATGGGCGAAAGCGGGCTGCTCGAACTGTTCGCGCTGTCTCCCGCGCGCACGCCCGGCAAGACGCTTTTCTCCGGCATCGACGAGCTGCGCCCCGGCGAATGCATGGTCTGCTCGCCGCTGGGCACGTATGTGCACCGTTACTGGCAGTACGAATGTGCGGAGCATACCGATACCCTGCCGCAAACAACGGAGAAGCTTTCTGCGCTCATCACCGATTCGGCGAAGCGCCAGCTCGTCGCGGATGTGCCGGTGTGCACGTTCCTTTCGGGCGGCGTGGATTCCTCCACGCTCTCGGCCATCGCGGCGCAGGCCGCTTCAAAGAAAGGCGAACAACTTCGCACGTTCTCGGTGGACTTTACGGACAACGATAAGTATTTCACGCGCAGCGTATTCCAGCCGAACTCCGACAGCGATTATATCGGCTTGATGCAGCGCCATATCGGCAGCGAGCATCAAAACTGCGTCATCGGTATCGAGGAACTCGTTTCGTCGCTGAAGGACGCGATGGTTGCGCGGGATCTTCCGGGTATGGCCGATGTCGATTCGAGTCTGCTGCTGTTCTGCCGCGAGATTCGCCATCATGCCACAGTGGCGCTTTCGGGCGAGTGCGCCGACGAGATATTCGGCGGATACCCGTGGTTTTACCGCGATGATCTTTTGAATCTCGAGATGTTCCCGTGGGCCAATTCGCTCGACCTGCGCCGCCGCGTGATGTCTAGAGCCTTAAGCCATCTCAATATCGAAGGCTACGCGCGCAGCCGCTATCTCGATACGGTGGAAGAAACGCCGATGCTCGGGAACGAAACGAGTGCAGCGCGCAAGCGGCGGCAAATGTTCTATCTGAATATAAAATGGTTTATGGCAAACCTTTTGGAACGCAAGGACCGCATGAGTATGGCTTGCGGGCTTGAGGTGCGCGTACCCTTCTGCGACCACCGCATCGCGGAATACGCATGGAACATACCGTGGGAGATGATGAACGCGGGCGGAATGGAAAAGGGCATACTGCGCCTTGCCGTGGCCGGCCTTCTGCCTGATAGCATCCGCGAACGAAAAAAAAGCCCGTATCCCAAGACCCATCACCCCGAGTATACGCGGCTTGTGGCTCTCGCGCTCAAGGATACGCTCGCCGACAGCAGCGCGCCCATTCACGCGCTGATTGACCGGCAAAACGTCGAAGAGATGCTGGATAGCTTAAGTATCGTGACGCCATGGTTCGGCCAACTCATGACGGGTCCTCAGCTTTTCGCGTTTCTGCTGCAACTCAACATGTGGCTCAAGGAATACGATGTGCGTATCCTTATCTAATCGGTTTTTTAGATGATATTGGCCGCTGACAACTTCGTTTGCCAGCGGTTTTATTATCCTTCTTTTTTATTGCCTTTCCGCGTTAGGCGGCAAGGTCATCCTGCCTTTTTGATAACGCCGTAATTCCTTAAAAACGGGTCGGCGAGGCACAGCGTACCTGCGAGGCTCTGCGTTTGTCTGCCCTCAATGAGAAACTGCACCTTGCTGACGCCGTCCATCGCGGTGAGCGTATTGACGATGGCGTATATGAGCATCATTTCCGTTTTCGCGGATACACCTGCGCAGACATCCTTGAAATGCTGCGACAGATTGACGTATGCCGTGTCCGAATATACATCCACCGAAATGATATCGCTTTCCGTCATTCCGGTGATCATCACCGGGAGAATATTGTCGCCTTCGCCTTCAAGCGGCCCTTTGAGCAGCTCAAGCACGCGCGCCCGCGCGCTCCAAGTCTTGCCCTGCTCCATGCTGCGCGACAGCTCAAGCAGCAGGTCGGAATTCTTGTCGGCGAAGTACAGCGGCGCGCTGCTGCCGATGTACCCGATAAAGTCGCTGCGCTGAATGCCATTGCCAAGGCCTCTCACCCCTTCGATGGATGCGACATTATTGCCTGCCACATCGATATCCACCGCATTGACATTTGGTATAAAGCCCGTGAGCGTATAGATGATGGCCGCATACGACAGCGCGGCTTTCCCCGCGTTTAGATCGGGGCGCTGCGAAAGGCGGAGCGTCAGCGTGCGGATGCCGTCCGCATCCGAAATAAACGCATCCGTAAGCTCCACGTCTTCGGAGAGCGGACTTTTCATGATCGACGCTTTGTTGGGCGTTTTCTTGAGTTCGGAGAAAAGCGCCTGCACGCACTGCCCCTGCGAAAATGTTACCGTGTGTACCTCGGGCAGCAGATAACTTTCGTCAGCGGACATATAATAGATCACGGCCTGCAAATCGACCGAAGCGGGCTCCGTTGGCTGCGCTGACGCGGTTGTTTCCGGGGATACGGAGGCTCCCGGCGTCGCGGAGGCTTTCGGCGTCGCTGAGGTTTCCGGCGTCGCGGGGGCTTCCGGGAATTCAGAGACTTCAGGTGTCGCCTGCGTTTCAGGGACGCCAACCGTGATAATCGACTGGGCGGCGGCGTACTTTCCCTGCGCCTGCTGCCACGCCTCCTCCACGCTGCCCGTTTGCTTTTTCAGCGGCGCGCTCGGCACGCCCGAGAACGTATCTCCCGAAAACCCGGTCTGCACATCGTTGATAAAAACACAGATGTATGCCGCGCCCAGTATATCGGTCACTGTATTGGCGATCGCCAGCTTGAGTATGAACAGATCTCTGGGCTGCATCGGTTCACCATCGTAACGCAGGTAAACGTTGGCGACATCGCGTGAAAATTCGATGAACTCAAGCGTCATGCCTGCGGGCGCAACGCCCTTAAGGCCGCTGCTCTCGGAAGGGCCTTTGAGCAGCGCTTGAACTGCCGTTGCCGCCGGATTGGCGTCAGTCGCGATGACGAGCTTTCGCGGTTCGGCGGTCAGCGTATCGCTCGGGTTCAGAAAATAGACAGCCGAAGTCAGCACGCGCCCGGTCATTTCACTCACACTCATATCGAGCACACTCGTGGATACGAACGCTCCCGGTTTATCGCTCTCCCTGATGACGCTGCAGCCGCCCAGCAGCATGCAGGCGGCCATTGCGGCGGCTATGATCCTCTTCATTGGTTACTCCACATTAACGAATATTTTCTGTATGGAGATATACGACACCTTCCAGATATACGATTCCCGAACAAGCACAGCCGGGATATTCGTACTCTCCACGAGATCCCCATCGCGGGTTTTCAGCGAGCAGTTGAGCATCACAACGGCAGTCTGCCCGTCATTCGAAATGTTGAAATCGTTGATGGAATACGTTTCGAGCCCGTTGCCCGGCTCGTCGAGCGTCTGGGAAAAAACATCGCTGTCAGGCTTTTGCGTGCCGTCAGGGCTTGTATACGCCGTAAAGTTATACAGGCGCTCCCAGTTCTTCTTGCTGAACGCGTCAAGCGCCTGTATCAGCGTATTTTCGGGTGTGAGTATCATCTCCTTGTTTCGCCCCAGCGGCTCCAGCGCCTCAGTGGAGGTTTCAACCTTTCCCGCCTCGGCCTGCGTGATGCGTGAACTGACGCCGCTCCCGCGGTCCACCTGTATCTGTACGCGCGAATACGTGCCCATCTCGACGATCGTATTCACGATCGACTCGATCGCGAGCATCTTCTGCTCCGGCACGCTGCCGCTTTCCAGTACGAGTTCCTCCTCCTTAGGCTGCGTTTCGATGAAAGCCTCGCTCAGCGTTACAAACAGTATGTCCTCGTTCGTGCTAATTCCCGAAAGCGTAACGCCCTCCCAGAAAAGCCCGGAAAGCTCGTTCTGACCCGCCGACGGCCCCGCAATCAGCGCGCGTATCACGGCGTTTTCGAGCGTAGTGCTGACCGGCACATCGATCGTGCGCGTCTCCGCAGCCAGCAGGCTCTCCCCGCGGTAGCCGAAATACAGCGCAACATCGAGCGTTGCCTTGTTGGCGGCTTCCGCTTTCGGATTGATATCCGGCAGATTGGCAGTATCGGATTTCTGTCCGGCCCTGCAGCCAGCCAGCATGAGCACGCATATCAGGAGGACTACAATCGTCTTGGTTTTTTTAATGGTATTCATATGGCTTCTCCTAGCTCTTGAGCGGCAGGTACAGCGTAAACGTGCTGCCCTTGCCTTCCTCGCTCTGCACGTCGATGCTGCCGCCGTGCAACAGCGCGATTTTGCGCGCGATGTGCAGCCCCAGCCCGCTGCCTCCCGTGTCGCGCGCACGCGCCTTATCGACGCGGTAGAAACGATCGAATATATACGGCAGATCCTTTTCGGATATGCCGCGCCCGTTATCCTTGACGACGACGGCCGCGTTGCCGCCCGCGCGCTGCACCGTCACCGAAACCGCGCCGCCCTTGCGCGTATATTTGATCGCGTTGTCGATGAGGTTGGTCAGCGCGAGCGACACCTTGAGCGCGTCGCATTCGATCTCAAGCTCGCTCGCCACGGTATAGGTGAGCGCAACGTCCTTGCCGTTGGCGATGGGCTTTACGGCGGCGACTACTTTGTATACGAGCGCGCTTAACAGTATGTTGTCCATGGTAAGCGCTTCGGCTTCGCTGTCCGCCTTCGCGAGCGTTAAAAGCCCCGATATGATGTTGGTCAGCCTGTCGATCTCCTTATTGATGTCGGACAGAAATTCCTTATATACGCTTTCGTTCAAGCCGTCCTGATAGAGCAGCGATTCGGTCAGTATTTTGATCGAACTTAAGGGCGTTTTTAGCTCGTGCGAGGCGTTCGAAACAAACTCGCTGCGCTCCCTGTCCATGTTCTCGAGCCGTTCGCTCATCATGTTGAACGTGCTGGCGAGCTGCCCGATTTCGCTTCTGCCTGAAACGTCGATGCGCTGGTGCAGGTTGCCGCGCGCGATGGACAGCGCGACCTTTTTAAGCTCGTTGATCGGCCGCGTGATGTAGCCCGAAAATATCAGGCTCACGAGCAGCAGAATAAAACACGCCACCGCCGAAACGATGATAAACGTATCGATAAAATCCCGCGTGATATCCACGACGTCCTGAATGTCGGCTGAAAACAGCACCGCGCCGATCGTTTGGGAATCGTACACGATTGCAACGGTGTAATAAATTGCAAAGAACTCTTGGCCCGACGCGTCCCGCATCTTATAGAACCCGTACGAGGTATCCCCGGGGCCGAGCAGCACGTCCGAAACCTCCTTGTGTTCCATCTTCTGGCCGCCAAATATCGAGAAGCTGTCCACCTGTACGATGCCGGATTTGTTGAGCACCAAAAAGCGCCCGCCATATTTTTGCGAGCTTTCTTCCGCGATCTCGTACATTTTTTTGCTGTTGGAGCTTTGCAGGTAAGGCGCGAGGCTGACCGCGACGCTGTTGGTGCTTTTCATCTGATCCTGGACGCGGATCCGGACGAGATAGTCTTCCGCGAGATAGGAAACCACCACGGTAACAGCCGCAAACGCCGCCGCTGCGACAACCAGGTAAATGAGTACGAACCGCCACCGTATGGAATAAAGGATGCTACTTGTCCGCGAAATAATACCCCACTCCCCACTTGGTCAATATGAACTCGGGTTTGGCCGGGTTGCTTTCAATCTTTTCACGCAGGCGGCGGATATGCACGTCCACCGTCCGAAGGTCTCCTAAATATTCGTATTTCCATATCAATTCGAGCAGCTTTTCGCGGTCGTACACCTTGCCCTTGTTCGTAATAAAAAGCTGCAGCAGGTCGAACTCCTTGGCCGTCAGGCTGATATCTCTGCCATTGACTTCCACGCTGCGGTTTTCAAGGTTGACCACCATATTCTTGGCGCGCAGCACCTTGTCTTCCTTACCCTTCTCGGAGCTTTCCATGCGGCGGAAAATCGTTTTGATGCGCGCTTTTAATTCGAGCATGTTGAACGGTTTTGTCAGGTAATCGTCCGCGCCGTACTCGAGCCCCATGATCTTGTCCATGTCGTCGTCCTTTGCGGTCAGCATAATGATGGGCACGTTGGAGACGCTTCGGATGCGCTGGCATACCTCCATGCCGTCCACCTTGGGTAGCATGAGGTCAAGCAGTACCAGGTCATACTTGTCGGGTGAAAACTTGTCGAGCGCCTGCTGGCCGTCCAGCGCCTCGTCCACTGCAAAGCCGTCCTGCTGTTCCAGATTAAAGCGCAGCCCCTTGATCAGGCTCGGTTCGTCGTCCACGATCAGTATTCTTTTCATACGCGCATTCTCCTTGATTGTTGGTTTCATTATACCACAAACATACAATTAATAAAATAAAAGCACCGAATAATAGCCGCTATGCTCATAATAAACGATAAGCGGATATTGTGTCAATCCGCGGAGCGAAATGTAATTGCTGACAGTATATCTTTAGATTCCCCGGATATGCGCGTATGCCTTAGATCGGCTGCGTGCGGCTGCCCCGCTTTCCGCCCAGCTTTGCGTTCGAAGCGCTGCGCGTATTGCTTCCCCGTATTGCACCGGGTTTCGCCGGTTTGCTGTTTGCTTTGGGCTTTCCCGTAGGCTTCGCGCTTATTGCGGCCTTGCCGCGTGGCCTTACGGCGCGCGGCCGCTGCGCCACGTCCGGTACAAGGCATCCCTTTCCCACGCCGATCAAGTCTTCCCGCCCGGCCTTTCGAAGCGCTTTGCGGATGAGCGGCCCGTTCTGTTTTTTATTGAACTGCAGCAGCGCGCGCTGCATCGCTTTCTCCTCGGGCGTATCGGCGACATAGACGCTCTGCCCCGTCAGCGGATGGATGCCGGTATAATACATGCACGTGGAAAGCGTACCGGGCGTCGGGTAAAAATCCTGTACCTGTTCGGGTACGAAGCCCTGCTTTTTAAGCGTAAGCGCCAGCTCGATCGCGTGGTCGGGCGTGCTTCCGGGATGCGACGATATGTAGTAGGGCAGCAAAAACTGCGGTTTGCCGATGCGTTTGGTCGCGGCGGTAAAGCGCTCCGCGAAACGCTCGTATACCGCGTAAGGTGGCTTGTTCATGAGGCGCAACACCTCGCCCGATACGTGCTCCGGCGCGACCTTTAGCTGCCCGCTCACATGCTTTTTGACGAGCCGGTTGAAAAAGTGCGCGTCCTGATCGGCCATCAGGTAGTCGAAGCGCAGCCCGGAGCGAATGAACACGCGGCGCACGCCCGGCGTGCGCTCCACGGCTTCGAGCAGCTCGCAGAGCCCCTTGTGGCTTACGCGTAGATGCTCACAGATTTTGGGGGACAGGCATGAGCGGCTGCACCCGCCCGAATTGCGGTTTGTGCACGCCGCGCCGAAAAAGTTGGCGGTCGGCCCGCCCACGTCGGAGATGATACCCTTGAACTCGGGCATCGCCGCGATACGGCGCGTCTCCTCCGCGACGCTCCTTTTGGAGCGCGCCGTCACGCGCTTGCCCTGATGCGCCGAGATCGAGCAGAACGCGCACTGCGCCGGGCAACCGCGCAGCGCGGTGATGCCGAACTGAACCTCCTGCAGCGCGGGGACGGGCGCTTTGTACGACGGATGCTGCCGCCGCGTGAACGGCAGGCTGTATACCGTGTCGAGCTCGGGCGTGGAAAGCGGCCTTGCGGGCGGGTATTGCACGAGGTATCGCTCGCCGTGCGGCTGCACGAGCGTTTTGCCGTTTGGTACGACGTTCAGAAAGGTCAGACGGAATGCCTCGGCGAAATCCGTTTTGCTCTGCGACACGCGCTCATATGAAGGCAGCAGTATATGTTCGCCCGGTTCCGGCAGGCAGCCGCGTACGGCGCACGTGCCGCGGATACCGGAGAGTTCCTTTACGGATTCGCCGGCTTTGAGCCGAGCGCATATTTCGGTCAGCGGCTGTTCGCCCATGCCGTATACGAGCAGGTCGGCCTTGGAATCGACGAGGCACGAACGGCGCACCTTGTCTTCGAGATAGTCGTAATGCGCGAAGCGGCGATTCGATGCCTCCACGCCGCCGATGATGACGGGAACGTCCTTATATGCGGACTTGATCATGGCGGTATAGGCGATCGTGGGCCTCACGGGGCGAAGGCCGGTAACGCCGCCCGGTGAATAATCATCGGTACGGCGCAGGTGTTTGGAAACCGTGTACATATTGACCATGCCGTCCATGTTACCGCCGCTGACCAAAAACGCGTACCGCGGCGCGCCCAGCTTAACAAAATCCGCGTTCGTTTTCCAGTCTGGCTGCGCGATAACGCCCACGGAAAACCCGAGGTTCTGCACGAACCGGCCGATCAGCGCCATCGCGAACGAGGAATGATCGACGTACGCGTCGGGCGTCACGACAATAAAGTCGCATTGGGCAATCCCCTGCGACTCCATCTCCGCACGCGACATCGGCAAAAATAGTTCACTCATGGCTCCAGTATATCATCTTTGGGCGGATTCCAACAAGCATCGATTATATGCTCCCCGCCGCTCTGGTTAAGCGGCAGGCGCTTTTGATATTTTCCGCCGCTCCATGCAAGCCACGCGTCACCCTCATATCCCGGCGGCACGTCCACGCGGATGGTGTAGCGCGCGTCCCCGCGCCGGTATTCAATGGTGTATAATCCGAAGTCGTCCGGCACGCACGGCCGGATGATGAGCTCTCCGCGCTCGATCACGAGGCCGAGTATATGAACGATCGCCGCCTGAAACACCCACCCCGCCGCGCCGGTATACCATGTCCAGCCCGCGCGCCCGCTGTATCCCGGCGTATCGTATACGTCCGCGGCGATGACGTACGGTTCGCCGCGGTACTTGAGCACATCCTCGCGCGTACGCGTATGGCTGATCGGGTTGATCATGCGGAACAGCGAAAGCGCGTCTTCCTTTCGATTGAGTTTCGCCGCGGCGATGATGAACCACGCTGCGGCGTGCGTATACTGCCCGCCGTTCTCGCGGACGCCCGGCAGGTAATTGCGGATGTAGCCGGGATTCTTTTCCCACTTGTCAAACGGCGGCGACAGCAGCGCGATGATGCCCTGCTCACGCAGCACGAGCCGCTCCATTGCGGCGCCGTACGCGTGGCGCGCGCGCTGCGCGCCCGAGATCGCCGCCCATGCCTGCGACACGAGGTCGATCTTGCATTCGGGCGATGCCGCGCTTCCCAGCGGCGTACCGTCGTCAAAGAACGCGCGCAGGTACCATTCGCCGTCCCACGCGGTGCGCTCAATGTCCTCGCGCAGTTTCGCCCGATATTGCGCGTACCGCTGCGCCGTCCCTTCCTCGCCGCGCATGCGGCACACCTCACCAAACATCCGCAGCACTTCGCAGAGGAAGAACGCGAGCCATACGCTCTCGCCTCCGCCCATGAGCGGCAGCCCGTGTTCGCCGAATGTGAGCGCGGAATCCAGCGCGCGCGCGCAGTGCGAGAATATATTCTCACTTACGTACCCGGTTTCAAAGCATTCGTAGATATCGCATTTATCCTCCGGTATGCACCGGCTTTCGAGGTAGCGCGCAGCCTCGTCGAACAGTGCCATGTCGCCCGTGACGCGCTCGTATTCGCACGCGGCATAAACGAGGAACAGCTTGTCGTCCGAGACGCGCGTGCGCACGCCGGTGTTCGGCTCGTGCCACCAGTGCAGCACGTCGCCCTCGATGAACTGCCGCTCTGCGCAGCGCAGTATGTGCGCGCGGCATCGCTGCGGCTCGGTATAGAGCAGCGCGAGCATATCCTGAAGCTGGTCGCGGAACCCGAACGCCCCGCCCGACTGGTAATAACCGGTGCGTCCGAACAGGCGGGAGGCGTAGGTCTGGTAGTGCAGCCAGCCGCTCACGAGCGTGTCGAGCGATTTGTCGCGCGTGGAAACGCGGATGCCTCCCGTCAGCCGCGCCCAGTAGCTTTGGGTCTGCGCCAGCCGCTCACGCGCCTTTTCTGCGCTGCTTAAGGCTTTATGGATATCATCCACTTGCCGCGTGTCCCCGTATCCCATCAGCAGCAGCATCTCCCGCTTCTCTCCGGGCGCGAGCCGGATACCGGAGCGCAGCGCAAGCAGCGTCGTGCCGCCGCCGTCGCGGTTGGAGAGCGCTTCGGCCTTGAGCGCCTGCGGCATGATGTTTTCTCCGGGCGCGCCGAAGAATTCGAACGCGGAATTCGTGTATTCCGGATGCGTTCCCGGCATGCATATGAACATCTCCTTGGCGGGGCCGAACGCGCTGAACGCGTAAAGCGCGTCGCCCCTTTGCGCGGACGCGATGCCGCTGCAGCGCGCCTCGCCGAGCGCGGGCTCGGCATAGTAATAGACCGAGAATTCGTCCTCGCGCGCCGTGCGGTTCTCGAGCGTCAGCAGCGTCGCTTTTACGGGCAATTCCGAATCCACGAAGCATACCGCGGTTAAGCCTGCGCGTCCGAAGCGTTCAAACACCGTATACCCGAAGCCGTGCGTCACGCGACACGCGCGCGACTCTGTTAACCCCATCACCTCGCCCGTGCGTTCGTTGCGGATATATACGCCTTCCCCCGGTATATCGTAGAGCGCGTCGTTGCGGAAGGGCGTTAACCGCTCGGTGCGCGCGTTGCCCGCCCACGTATACCCGCCTCCGCCCGTGCTGACAACGCTGCCGAATGTTTCGTTGACAAGTATATTGCACCACGGGCGCGGCGGCCCCGGCGCCATGTCGATACAATACTCCCTGCCGCGGCTCAAATACCCGCCGGTCCCGTTATCAAACGCTTTGATGCGGCGCGGCATACGCGCAGCGGCGGATGCGCCGGCAGGCTCGAACACACGCTGCGGTGCAATTTCAATCTCGGCTTTCAGCTGCCCTGAAAGCGGCTCTTCATCCGTGAGTATCAGGTTTGCCACGGCTTCCACCGCCGCGATATCGGAGGCCAAAGCGTGCGCGCGCGACAGCGCGGTGATGCGCCTGTCCGGAGACGACTGCACGAGCTCATCAACGCGGTCGCGCAAGGGGCAGAGGTACTGCTCTCCCCCGTCGTATACGATCACAAGCTGCGCGTGAATCCCTTTTAAGCGCATATATTCCATGGCCTTGGCCACGGTACGCACCGTGTCGATATGATCGATATCGTGCGCGAAAAGGCAGATGATCGGGATGTCCCGCGATATGCCCTGCTTCCACAGCGTGCCGATGGGTATCGGCCCCGCGGGCGTGACGCGCGGCGGCACGCACAGCACGGCGCGCGAAGCGATCCGCTGAAATAGGGTCGCCTGCATATCCTTGAGCTTTAAGTAGCGCATCTCCACCTGAGAGTGTGTCCACGCGAGGTGGAACAACCGCCGCGCGTCCTCCTCGCCCGTGAGCGTCATCAGGCTTTCGGCCACGCCGCGCATCGTTCTCGACGCGGCGACCGCAAACGTCACGCCGCGCGATTCTCCGGGCGGCACGGTAACGCCGCACCGTACGCCCAGCGCGCGCATCACGTCGCCCCGCGCCTGCGGCTGCGCCCACGCCGGAACGCCGAAAGGGTTGCCGCCGAATATTGCCGCGCGGTCGGTATACAACCGCGCCTCGCCGCACGAGCACGCTTTCAGCCCGCAAAAAATCTCAGCGCCCCTGCGCCGCGCGAAAACCGTATGATGCTCCTCGTCCTTTTCGGCGTCGATGAACAGCTCCGTAAACGCCGGGTGCGCGAGAAAATCACGCTGCGTACACAGCGCGGGCGAGAACGCGCAGCATACCTCGAGCGAATAAGGCGTTTTCCCCGCGTTGCGAATCTCGAGGCTGCGAATCTCCATATTGCTTTCGGGCGATACGCATATCTCCATCACTGTTTCGATATCGCCGACAGTGCGCTCGAACGCCGCTTTGTGCGGCTCGAACACCACCTTCTCATGGTCTGCGCGCACGCAGGCGGGCAGCAGCGCCGCCGACCACGTATCCCCGCTTCGCGTATCGCGGATATAGATATGCACGCCGGGCGCTTCACGTAGGCAATCGCCCGAAAAGCGGCTGACCAGCATATCGTGGTACACCGAATAGCCGGTGCCGTATTGCGTGAGCATCACCGTATAGCTGCCGTTGGACAAAAAGTACCCTTCGGGATACTGCTGAAGCTGCGTGTACGTGCGCGCGGCGCGCACCTCCTCCGTAAACGGCTCCTCCGCGGGCTGCTTTTCCCCCAGATTTAAAACCACGCTGCGCGGGGGCACCTTTTCCTTGAGCAGCATCTCGGTCGCCTT
>CAYNFL010000020.1:0-15921 GCA_964396465.1 uncultured Christensenellaceae bacterium | reverse complement strand
GAGGAATGCGCCATGCACGATCAGTTCTACCTCTGCAGCATAACCGGCAAAATCAATACATTCTATTGCCCTGATGTCGCGGCGCAAAGCGTGATCTTGCTTCCGGCCGATTCGCCCTTCTGGAAGCTCACGCCCGAGAAGCGGGCGGAGTACCTCGGTAATTATGTATGGTTACAGCCAAGCATTCCGGTGCGCGATTTAACGCCCGATATGCCGGAGTATGCCGACTACTATTGCACGACCCATACGAAGAATTGGTACGACAATTCCGTGGCGCGCCAAGGCGCCATCGATGCCGCAAACGCGCAGATCAGCGAATCGCAAGCCGTGCTGGGCGATCCTACGCTCACTATACCGCTTGAGGAGCGCAACAGCCTGTCCGCCTTGATCACTGAATTGCAGGGGTTCATCGCGTCATCTGACGCGACGGTGGGCGCAATCGAACAGAAAATGAGCAGCTTAAAAATACTGACCGACCAGCTTAAAGCGCTATATCCGGCCTTACCGGCCGCGCCATAACTTCTCGCGCAGCATCAACTTAACAAGCTTTATTCGACCTCCAAAGCCCCTTTGCCTTATATGGGGCTTTTTTGTCATCCAGACACCCGCTTTTTTTGCCGCAGGGGGTGCCGACTCCAGGAGTCGATTTATTGGTGAATTTTGAACAATAAAAATCAATTCAATCTACCCTTGCTCGCCCTGTACTGTCCGCCGCCCATACCCCGTTACGGCATATAGTCCTCTTCGTCGCTCAGCGCAATTTCCTTGATATCGGAGGCCGCGCCTGTAAGCGGCTCTCCGTCCGCCTCGATTTCCGGATGCACGGGCAGCACAAAGTATTGATAAGTATGCCCGTAGAGCACGCTGTCATCCTTCACGGATACCCTGTCCCTGTTGCCTGAGAATTCGCCGACTTTAACCGTCTGCCCGGTTGCGATATCGGTGCGCATCAGCCGGTAGATAATATAGCTGTTTAACGGTGTAAAAGTGATATCCGGATATCCCCCCGCACCGCAGGAAACGGTTAAGTCCCCCGGCGCTATCGGCGCGGACCAGTAGGTGGAGTATTCGGTGGGCGCTTCGCCTTCCAAAAAAAACTCGTCGAGCCGTTCCTCCTTTGGCGTGTAGGCGCTCGCAAGCTGCGGCTCGTCGCCCGCCATCAGCGACTTTGCATCGATGGTCGCCTCCACGACGCCGCCCGGCCGCTCGAATACGGGCGCGGCGCCGCCGCCGTACAGGTATTCGAATACCTGTTTGGCAATCAGCGCCGGATACGTGCCGCCCGTCGCGCTGGTCGGCAGGCAATGCGCTTCATCGGTAGAGTCAAATCCCATCCAGCAGCAAAGCGTATAGTCCGTATTATACGCGACCGTCCATACGTCCCGGTTGCCGCTGATACCGTCCGAGCCCGACGTGCCCGTCTTGGCGGCGATGCTGACGCCGTCAGTTATGAGCCGACGCGCGGTGCCCTCCTCCACCGCGCTTTGCAGCATCGATGTCATCATAAACGCCGTATCCTCGGAAAGCACGCCTGTCTTCGTCTGCGGGCGTTCGTAAACCGCGTTACCGCGCGCGTCCTCAATGCGAGAAATACAGCTCGGATACGAAAAATAGCCGCCGTTCGCAAACGGCGTAAACGCGTTGCATAACGCAAGCGGCGTCACGCCTTTCCTGAAACCGCCCAGTGCCAATGTCAGCCCCTTATCCTCCTCTTCAAACGATATACCCACGCGCGCGGCGTACATCTTGGCCACGTCGATGCCCACCGCCTGCAGCGTGCGTACCGCGGGCAGGTTCAGCGAGGAGGCGAGCGCTTCGCGCACCGTTACCCAGCCCGCGTAGCTGTCCGAAAAGTTTTTGGGCACATAGCCGTCAAAATCGCCCTTCTCATCGAGCACCAGCGTGGCGGGCGAATACCCGAGTTTCTCCATCGCGGGCGCGTAGACGAGCACCGGCTTGATCGTGGAGCCGGGCTGGCGCTTCATATCCACCGCGCGGTTAAGCCCGCGCCGCGTCTCATACTGCCTGCCGCCCATGATCGCGCGGATATCGCTCGTTTCGCTGTCGAGTATCACAAGCGCCGCCTGGCACTGCTCGCCGTCCGCCGCATCCTTCGGGAAGTTCGTACTGTTTTCAAATAACGCGGTTACTTCGTTTTGCAGCCCCTGATTTAGCGTCGTATGGATACGGTAGCCGCTCGCGAGCAGCTCTTCCGTATCCATATTCAAAATATCTTCCGCTTCACAGAGCACCATATCGGAAAAATAATCGTACTTCACCTCCGACTCGGGAACAAGCTTCACCTGTTCTAATTTGGCCTGCGCTTCCTGCTTTGACGTGATGAGCCCCTGCTCCCCCATCAGCGAAAGCACGAGATCGCGGCGCTTTATGGAGTTTTCAATATGCAGGTGCGGCGCGTAATTCGTCGGAGATTTGATTGCGCCCGCCAATAGCGCCGCCTGCGCTACCGTCAGCGTTTGCACGGTTTCGCCAAAGTATACTTTGGCCGCCGCTTCAATGCCGTACGCGCCGTTGCCGAAATAGATGTAATTCAGATACATTTCGAGTATCTGGTCCTTGGTGTAGACCTGCTCCAGCTTGTAGGCCATCACGGCCTCCTGCAGCTTGCGCGATATGGTCTTGACGCCCGTGAGGCACGTGAGCTTCACAAGCTGCTGCGATATCGTGCTCGCGCCCTGCGCAAGGCTGCCGCTTTTCAAGTCCTCCACAAACGCGCCCGCGATGCGGATCAGATCCACGCCGTTATGCTCATAAAAGCGTTCGTCCTCCACCGCAATGAACGCGTTTTTTACATAGTCCGGAATCCGATCAATCGTCACGTAGACGCGGTTTTGCAGCCCGTGCAGCGCCGCGGTCTCCGTGCCGTCCGCGTCGTAGATCAGCAGCGTCTGCTGCATCTCGCCGATCTTTTTCGGGTCGAACTCCTTCCATTCCTCAAGCCCCATCAGATATGAAAAAAAGAATATGAAACAGCCCAGCGTTAAAAGCGTCCCCGTAAGTACGATGGCCTTAATCCATTTCAGCAGCCTTCTCTTTTTCTTCGGTTTTTCGTGTAGCCCGCGCCTGCTCATACCGCTTTAATCCCTTGTGTTTCGCTTGTTTTATACTGTGCGTCAGCGCGTTCGAATATGAATTCAGACAAAAAACATTATATAACAGCAAAAGAAGCGTTTTTCCGACAAAACCTCTTAAAGGAAAGCGGCTGACTTAACAGAATAGGCTTTAAGATCACTGTGAAAGGAAACAGGACATGCAGGTTAAATTACTGCACAGCAGCGGCTGCGTCACCGCTCGGCTGTACGGGGAACTCGACCACCACAGCGCACAGGATGTCAGAGACGCACTTGACGGCGCGCTGAAAAGGTTTGCCGATGCCGATCTCATACTCGACCTAAAAAACTTGAGTTTTATGGACAGCTCGGGCCTCGGCGTGGTGCTCGGGCGCTATCGGCTGCTCAAGGCGCGCGGGCGCGGGCTTTATGTCAAAAACGTAAGCGGGCAGATCGACAAGGTGTTTAATATCAGCGGCATATATCGTATCATACGGAAAATAAAATAGCGGGGGCGCATATGAAAAACATAATGGAGCTCAAGATCTTAAGCCTTTCGGAAAACGAGGGCTTCGCGAGAAGCGTCGTAGGCGCGTTTGCAACACAGCTCGATCCGACGCTCGAAGAGGTTGCGGATATTAAAACGGCTGTCTCCGAGGCTGTCACAAACTGCATCGTGCATGCCTATCCATCCGCCGTGGGCGAGATCGTCATCATCGCGGAGCTTCACGAGCGCCGCCTGCGCGTACGCATTACCGACTATGGCGTAGGCATCGCAGACATCGCACAGGCGCGGCAGCCGTTTTACAGCACGACGGGCGACGAATCGCGCAGCGGCATGGGCTTCACCGTGATGGAGACGTTCATGGACGAAGTCAGCGTGGAGTCCACGATAGGGCGCGGCACAACAGTGGAAATGGCCAAGGCCATCGGACGGTAAAAATTATGCCTGACAATGGAGTGCTCGGTCACGAGGAAAGCCTGAAGCTCATCAAAGCCGCACAGCACGGCGACGAGAAGGCCAAGGAAACGATGGTTATCCGCAATACCGCCCTCGTGAAAAGCATCGTAAAAAAATTCTTAAACCGCGGCGTGGAGTTCGACGACCTCATGCAGATCGGCAGCCTCGGGCTCGTAAAAGCGGTGCTGGGTTACGACCCGACCTACGGCGTGCGCTTTTCCACCTATGCCGTTCCCATGATCGCGGGCGAAATCAAGCGGTTTTTACGCGACGACGGCATCATCAAGGTCAGCCGTTCGCTGCGCGAAAAATCCTTCGAGATATTCAGCGCCAAAGCGCGTATGAAGGAAGAGCTGCAGCACGAGCCCACGGTTGAAGAGCTTGCACAAAAGCTTTCCATGTCGCCCGAAGATATCGTGTTTGCGATGGAGGCCGTGCGCAGCCCCGTTTCGATATTTGAACCCGCTTTTGACGACGATACGAGCAAAACGCTGTTGATCGATACGATGTGCGAAAACAGCGATAACGACATGATCGACCAGATATTGCTGCGTGAGCTGCTGCAAAAGCTGAGCCCCAAAGAACGCCAGCTCATCATGTTGCGCTATTACAGCGACAAGACGCAGATGGAGATCGCTGAAATCTTGGGCGTTTCGCAGGTACAGGTATCGCGCCTGATCACCAAAACCATCGCAAAGCTTAAAAAAGCCGTCGAATAATTCAATATTTTAAGCCGTACTGCAAATAATAAAAATGCTGCCTTAGATGATAAAGGCGCATAGAGTGCGTACGGTTTTTTGTTGCGCGAAAGGAACGGAGCGGAGTGTTTTGCTGGAATGGCTGTTGCATCATCAGCGCTTGATTATATGGGTGTTTTTACTGGCGATCACCGCATTCATTACGCTGATCATCGCGTTTGCGCTGCTTTCAGGCCACAGGACTTTCGTCGATGCATGGTACGTATAGCGCAGGCTTTACGCGTGCAAAATTAATTACCGGAAAGGATGCTTCATGAAGGGATACCACAAGATACCGGCTGTCAACACCGGCCATATGCCGAGCATTGCGGAGAACGAGGAGTACGTTAAAACGATAACTGAAAAACAGCAGAAAGTGTGAATAATGGATATCAATAATGTAATTGAAAAGCAAACCTATCAGCAGCATGTCAAAAAAACGATGCCCAAAAGCCGTCTGTTCAAAGAAATCGTGATGGCTTTCATCGTGGGCGGGCTCATATGCGTGCTCGGCGAGGCGCTTGATGACCTCGGCGAAAAGGTGCTGATGCTCGATAAAGAAGGCGTCAGCACATTCCGCTCCGCGGTGCTCATATTCCTCGGCGCGCTGTTTACCGGCATCGGCATATACGATATTCTCGGGCGTATCGCGGGCGCGGGTTCCATCGTGCCCATCACGGGTTTTGCGAACTCCATCGTCTCACCCGCGCTCGAATACAAGTGGGAGGGCTATGTGCTGGGCGTAGGCGCGAAGCTGTTTACCATCGCGGGGCCGGTGCTCGTATACGGCATCAGCACATCGATACTTGCGGGGCTGCTTTACTACCTGTTCGGAGGCCTGCAATGAACAAACGCGTTGGGCCGCGCACCGTACGGTTCACCCATCCGCCGATACTGCTGTCTGCCGCCTCTGCCGCCGGCAAAGCCGAACGCGAGGGCCCCTACGGCGCGGAGTTCGATATCGCGGTCGAGGACGACTTATGGGGCGAAAAGACTTACGAGCTTGCGGAACGCAAGCTGCTCATAAAAGCAACGGAAGCGGCGATCGCGAAAGCGGGGCTTAAGGCTGGCGATATCTCGTACCTGCTCGCGGGAGACCTGCTAAACCAGATCATATCCTCCGGCTTTGCCGCGCGGCAGCTCGGCATCCCCTATATCGGGCTTTACGGCGCGTGCTCCACGATGTCCGAATCGCTGATGGTAGGCTCCATGATCGCGGACGGCGGCTTCGCGGACTATATCGCGTGCGCAACCAGCAGCCACTTCGCGACGGCGGAACGGCAGTTCCGCAACCCGCTCGAGCTCGGCTCGCCGAAAACCCCCACCTCGCAGAACACCGCCACCGCGTCGGGATCGGTGATACTGTCATCCGTGCGCGACGCGGCGTATCCCGCGGTCACATTCGCCACCACGGGGCGCGTGGTCGACTTCGGCGTCAACGACATCAACAATATGGGTGCTGCCATGGCGCCTGCCGCGGCGGAAACGATACTCTCACATCTGCAGGAGACCGGGCGCAGCGCGGATTACTACGACCATATCGTCACGGGCGATCTGGGGACTTTCGGCAGCCAGCTGCTTGCTGAGCTCGCGTCGCAGTCGGGCAGCCCGCTGCCCAACCATCTCGACTGCGGCGCGATGATATACGCGGGCAATGCTCAGGTGCATTGCGGGGGCAGCGGCTGCGGCTGCGGCGCGTCCATGCTCTGCGGTCACTTTTATAAACAAATGATGAGCGGCAATGTTACACGGCTGTTGTTCGTCGCAACAGGCGCGCTGCACAGCCCGACGAGCGCGCTGCAAGGCGAGACGGTGCCTTCCATCGCGCACGCCGTCGCAATCGAAATGGGGTGTGGCATATGAACTACCTGTACGCTTTTTTAATCGGCGGCGCGTTGTGCGCCCTCGGGCAGGTGCTGCTTTCAAAAACGCAGATGACGCCCGCGCGGATTCTGGTGCTGTACGTCACGGCGGGCGTGATATTAACCGCGATCGGTCTTTACGAGCCGCTTATCAAAATCGGGGGCGCGGGCGCAGAAGTGCCTCTGACGGGTTTTGGGTACGCGCTCGCCAAAGGCGCTTTTAAAGGCGTAGAAGAATCGGGGCTGCTCGGCGCGCTCACGGGCGGCGTCAAGGCCACCGCGGGCGGTATCGCCGCGGCGGTGCTTTTCGGATACCTCGTGGCGCTGATTTTTAAGCCGAAGACAAAAAAATAACGCGTGATCTGTGCCCTTGACTAAACCGTCCGGCACGTATACCCGTTCATTCTTTCCTGCCGTTTAAACATGCCTTCTTGAATATTTTTTGGGGTGCAGCTGACTGCTGCACCCGCTTATTCAGAGACCGAAAAACCACAGGCTTTTCGGGTTCGATTGGGCCCGGAACCTTTACGATGCCGTGATTCCGGGGCTGATCCCGTAGGTTACACCATCCGGGAGCATTGGGCTGACACCCGGTATCACAGAATTGATATCGGGCGTCATATCCGTCGTGATGTCCGGATTTACCGCAGTCGGCAGCGGCGTTATGCCAGGCGCATTCCGGCCGTTGTCATCGCGCATACAACCTGAAAACGCAACCACGAACAAGATAATTGACACGATCGATATAATCATCCTTTTCATCCAATCGCCTCCTTTATTCTATTCTCCCACGCGGATACAAAAATTATTTTTGATATGGCATTCCGTTATGTGCAGTCACAAGGGTAAAAAGAAAATGCCTTGCAGACCAAAGCATTTTCTTAATTTTTCCGCCTTTAAGCCGTCGGCGTTACAGCCGGCGTCATAGGAGACGTACCCGGGCTTAAATTGGGGCTGACGGTAACGGATGGCGATATCATCGGCGGCGTTACGGTTGCCGTCGGTTTCGCCGGCGTCGTCGCCTTGGGTGTCGTAACCGGTTTTACCGTAGTTGTAGGCGATACGTTATTGTTGTTTCTGTTCGTACAACCTGCGAATAGCGCAGCGAATATTACGACAATCAACACAACTAAGATCAGCTTTTTCATGTTGCTTCCCTCCTCATTGTTTTATTGTCTGCACTTTGAAACAAAAATATCGCTTAAAAAAAAACCATTTATTGAATATAAAAACGCCCCGGTTTGTTCCGGAGCGTCGCGCACTGATTCGTTTTTATGTCCCGATAAATTCACGCAGCAGGCTGCCAACCGGTATCGCGCTTTCGTCGTCCATGCTCAAAAAGTAATTTAAAAACTTGAGCAGGCTTAATGCCTCCGGATAATTGGGCATTTCAGGCGTAAAGCGCTTGAGTTCGCCGAAACAATACTTTTTGAGTATGAGCGGCTCATAAATCAATGTGGAATTGAACATCATATCCGCGCTTTCCTGATAAGGCAATATATACTTATACTCCCCGCGGCGCACCGAATCCCATACCGCGAACGTCTGCGCGAACGAATACCCGCGTGTTCGCTTGTCTCGCACAAGCCGCCGCAGCAGCCGCAGGTCTTCCGGCATCACGACGCTGTGATCGTCGATATTGAGCGTGGTGAGCGGCGAAATGAATATTTTAAACTTGACCTTTTTCGGCACGCTTTGGGTCAACGCGTCGTTTAAGCCATGCAGCCCCTCGATCACCAGGATATCTTCCTTACCGATACCCAGCGGCACGCCCTGCGGCTTGCGCTTTCCGGCGACAAAATCGAACCGCGGCAATTGCGCCGTTTCGCCGCCCAGCAGCTGCGTCAAATCCGCGCCGAGCTTTTCGGTATCCAGCGCCTCCACACACTCAAAATCCGGATTGCCCTGCGCGTCCAGCGGAACGTCGCAGCGTTCCTTGTAATAGTCATCCACCGATATCGGATAGCATTTTTTGCCGAGCACACGCAGGTGCACCGAAAGCCTGCGCGCAAACGTCGTCTTTCCGGACGACGACGGCCCCGCGATGAGCACGATACGCGCCGCTTCCTTATCCGCAATGCTTTGCGCGATGTTGACGATCGTCTTTTCGTGCATCGCCTCGTTCACGCTGATAAAATCGCGCATGTCCCCGTCCCGAAACATATCGTTGATATCCGAGACGTTGGACGCCGAAAGCACGCGCGCCCATTTCTCCGCCTGATCGAACACCGCCGCGTACTTGGGCTGGCGGATGATCGGCCTGCGCCCTTCGATATGCGGCGAAGGATACTTGAGCATAAAACCGCCGGCGTAAGAATACAGCCTCATACCCTGTAAATAGCCCGAGCTTTTGGGCATGATGCCGTGAAAGTAGTTCCTGCGCCCGTCAAAAACGTACAGGCGGTAATAATCGAACGGACGATATTTTAACAGCTCCACCTTATCGGTTAATCCTTCACCCTGCATCATCTGCCGGGCGGCCTCCACGCTCATCCTTTCGAGCGCAAAGTCCTCATCGCGCGAGATATATTCCATGATTTTTTCTTCGAGCGCTTTGACATCAACATCCGCAGCTTCGTCCAGCTCGCAATACACGCCGCCCGCAAGCACATACTCCACGCGCAGCTTCTTTTCCGGGTAAAGCGCTTTAGCCGCGCAGTACAGCAGGAACGTCGCGCCGCGCAGGAATACGCGCGACGCCTGTTCGTTTTTTTGCGGCGATAAAAAACGAACCGCAGCGCCGGGCCGCGCAACTTCGCCCAGCGATACGATGCTGCCGTCCATCAGCGCACAAATCGCGCCCTCATAGCCTTTGCGCTGCGCAATATCACAGAGCTTCTCAGACTCGCTGATTTCGTAATCCTCAAAATTCATACCGTCGTTTGTTATGCTGCAAATGGATTCCATAGCCACCTCACGGTTATAGTATAGCCGATTGGCCCGGCAAATGCCAGCTTTGCCGAAAACCTGTCGATAAATGACCGATTATGAATTGACACATGGAAAAACCCGTTATATATTGATAACCAAGTATATACTAATAAAAACGGACTCCTGTGGAGGTTGGCCACTTGAATAAGCTTTTGCGAATCAATCTGATCATCATCGGCGTCGCGCTGGTTGCGCTGGGCGGTATAATATTAAACGGGATATTATCGCACAACAGCAGTTCTCCCGAAGTCGCGCAAAGCACCCCGGCCATGCCTGTAACCGAGCCGACGGTATTACCCGTGCCCGCGCCCTCACCCGCGCCCGTGCCCGATCCCGCGCCGCTCAATATTGCAAAGCAGGAGCTGCCGTTTACGGAACTCGCGCCCACGGTGGCGATGCCATTTGAGGAGCTCGTGGGCGACAACGGCGTTTACGAGGACGAGACGGAGATACCGCCGCTGCCCTCTTCCGATACCTACAAGCTCGTGGTCAATATCGCCTGGCAGTTTGCCGCCGTATACGCGCGCGACGAAAGCGGGGAGTACACCGTTCCCGTGCGCTATATGATCGTCACCACAGGCGCTAATAAATCGCCCACGCCGCGGGGCACTTATTCAATGGACGATCACTACGTGCGCTTCGGGCTATTCAGCTGCGGCGTTTACGGCCAGTACTGGCGGCAGATCACGCGGGCGTTCTATACGCATTCGCTGCTCTATACGCGCCGCAATGCCAACACCTATACGAGTTCGTATTCGCTGCTCGGTAAGCGCGGCTCCCACGGCTGCGTACGCATGATGGTGCCCGACGCGAGATGGGTATACTACAACATCGCGCCCGGAACCACCTGCGAGATCATCAAGGGCGACAAGGAGGACGAAGCCGCCGCCGCCATCAAAGCGCAGCTTGTATTCCCAAAAAAGCCCGGCAAGCGCCCGGGTCTCAAGCGCGGAGAGATTCCCGTGACGGAAGCGTGGCCGGGCTGGCAGGGCAACGCGCATAGCGCTTATCAGGAATACCTCGCCACATTGGAAACAGAAGAAGCTACTGAAAGCAGCGCGCAGGGATAAAGTACATAGTGCACAGAGGGTGTCCAGAGAATTGGAGGTTATAAGATGGGAAGAAAGCTAATCATTTTACCTATTGTAATATTGCTTCTATGTGCGTCATGTATGCCTGAAGTGCAAATAAGTACGGTTACTCCTTTTAACGATAGTTCCGTGGAAGCTGCAGCCAATAATGACTTTGACATCAATGCCGAGATCAGCGGGACTTCAGTTTACAGACAAAAAGTTCTTGTACTGAATTTCGATCCGGTTATTGAGAAGGCGGGAGGGAAAAAGCAGCACGAACTTATGACCACTTGGGGTAGTCCAAAAGATATGGCGCAACAGTATATTGACGATATGGCGGAAGCGAGTTATGGAAATGCATTATACAGCATTTCACAATGGGTCGATATCAATGAACTGCCTCAGGCTGAAAATGGGCAAAGCTACTCAACAGACGAATACTATGATACGCTTATGACGGCTCAGACACAATCGAATTACTGGGATTATTCGGGATGGAAGAAATTCGGAAGGTTCAATTACGATTATTACCTAACGAAATATAATGTATATTCGCGTGTGGAAAGTGGCGAAATTGATGAAGTATGGGTATTTACCGGGCCATGTACCGGCACTGAAGGATACGAGACTCTGATGATCGGCCGAGATGCATATTTCTGCAATTCGGAGCCTATGATTCGAGACGACTGTCGTGCCTTTGTTTGCTACGTTTTTAACTATGAGCGAGAAGTAGGCTGTATGCTTGAAGATGCGGGGCACCGTTTTGAATCGATTTTAATTCATATATTCGGCCTTGATACAAACAAGCCTATCGACCAAATGAATGATTGGGAGAAATTTTCACTGTATGATAAGATAGCGCCCGGGGAAGCAGGATGCGGCGTCATGCATTTTGCGCCCAACAGCCAGAGCGATTACGACTGGGGGAATACAACAATGGTCGCATCGACATGCAATGATTGGGCAGACTACCCAAACCTGACGGGCGCTAAAACACAAGTGAATTGTGCTGATTGGGGAAGCGGGGATATGCGGGAACATCATATGTGGTGGTTTAGTCTTATACCGCATGTCAGCGGAAAAAATCAGAACACCGGAAAACTAAATAACTGGTGGGTCTATTTCAAGTACCCTACAGCAAAAACAGACGAAACAACGCAGTCTGCCGCGGCAACGGCGATGACGCAAAGCGAGGAGCCGTCTGATGACAGCGGCGAGTATTTCATCAATCTGGATCCGGATACAGCAAACATCGAGAATTCATACGGCAGTATCACAGAGAATCCGGGTACATATATCCTGACGAAAACGGACGGCGGGTACATGCTGACATGCCACACATTGGATTGCGTCTATATCAGCTACGACGAGTACAGTGTTTTGGCTTCCGGGGGTACCATCGATACGGTGATCGGCACGCTTAAGCTGGATGAGGAATGGCCTGGTGAAGGGGTGATCGTACGATCTCAGGACAATATGAAGGAGTACATCATCACCACGATGACCGGCCCCGATGATCAGGAGATACTGCGGAATCCGTATGTGGAAGGCTCTGATCAAAACGGAGATAGTAATTATTATCCCGAATTAATCACAACCGGTGAAAAACAATATTATATACCTAACAGCGCGACGGTTTACCTCTTTAATGCTAATTCATACGGAAGCTATATTGCAACTGATTTTTCTGACTATTTAAACAATGGGAATACAACATGGGGGTATCCGCTATGGTGTTATTCATTTAACGCAACAGTTATCGATAATGAAATTGTTGAGCTTACAGAGTTGCCTGGTTTTAGCGAGGAAGAAGAGGGAGATGAGGAGGAATAATTCGGTACCCACTAAGCAAAAAAAGCCTTGAGCAATACGACCACAAGGAGATTATCTCTATCTTTATCATATTCTAGTGCTGGTTTAGTCTTTGAAATGTTTACAAATCTATTACTCCGTCTTGATTGCGTAAAATATACCGGAATTATATAATGGTTCAGAAAAGAGTGAAAGGAACTTCATGAGTCAATCCGGCTTTTTCGCGCAGACAGGCCTGATCGTATTTGTGGCTATACTTTTGGCCGCGGCGGCTGTCTATGCCTTCATCCGTCACCGCATCAATTTCCGTAACCGCATCGAGACGCAGTTTGGCAAAGCGCCCGCAGGTACGGAGGCGGATACGCTGCGCCAGCTTGCCGATGTCTGGCATGCAATGCAAAGCCGCTCATCGGCCGCCCATTGCATCGATGCTGTCACGTGGAACGACCTTGACATGGATAAGGTGTTTTCGCGCGTCAACGCGTGCCACACCTCCGTGGGCGAGGAAACGCTCTACGCGATGCTGCATTCGCCTTGTTTCACCGAAGCGCCGCTCGAAAAATTTGAGGCGCTGCTCAAAGCGCTCAGTGACGATCCGAAAATGCGGCTCAACCTGCAGGTAATCCTCTCCAAAATGGGCCGGTCGCCCGCGAGCGGCCTGTATTCGTTTGGCTGCGACGCGAAATCGAAGCGGCTCAAATACCCGTTTGTCTATACCGCGCTGGCGGCATTGCCGCTGCTCTGCGCCGGGCTGTTCTTCCTCAGCTGGCAGATGGGGCTTTTCGCCGTGCTGCTCGCTTTCGCCGTCAACATCGTGGCCTATTCGCTTACCAAGCTCTATATCGCGCGGGAGCTCGCCGCGCTGCGCTACTTCTCCACGCTGCTCTGGTGCGCGAAAAAGATTTGCCGTCTCGGTATATCGCCCGAGATTACCGCGGAGCTTTCAGGCGGCCTTCGCGTGTTTAGAAGTATCGCCGGGAAAATTTCATCCGTCGCGAAGGACAAGCTCAGCGACGCGGACATGCTGGCGGAGTACGTAAAGATTCCTTTTTTGACCGACATCCGCAACTACAACAAGGCGATGGGCCTGATTGAAAAAAACACCGGCGCCTTTCTTTCGCTCTATGAACGCGTCGGCACGCTCGACGCCGCCGTATCGGTGCTGTCGCTGCGCGGCAGCCTGCCATGCTGGTGCCGCCCGGAGTTTACCGGGAAACGTGGCATCGAAGCAAAGGGCATCTGCCACCCGCTGCTGGAACGCCCCGTTCCAAACGACGCGCGCATCGCGCAAAGCTGCCTTGTGTCCGGCTCCAACGCTTCCGGTAAATCCACGTTCATCAAAGCGCTCGCGATCAATGGCATATTCGCGCAGACGATAAACACCTGCGCCGCGGATTCCTTTTGCGCGCCGTTCGCGCTCGTAATCACCTCCATGGCGGTGCGCGACGACATCGCGTCCGGGGAAAGCTATTTCATCACCGAGATCAAATCGCTGCGCCGTATTCTGGACGCCATACGCGGCGCGTACTGCGTCTGCTATATCGACGAGATACTCAAAGGCACGAACACCGTCGAGCGCATCGCCGCCTCCGCCGCGGTGCTTCACTTTTTGGGCGGGCTGCCCTGCCTTAGCATCGCCGCCACGCACGATATCGAGCTTACGCGGATACTCAGCAAGAGCTTTGACAACTTTCACTTCGAGGAGCAAATCACCGGCGACGGCATGGTGTTCGATTATCAGCTCAAGGAAGGCCCTTCGCGTACGCGCAACGCAATCGCGCTGCTGGATTACATGAAATTCGACGCGCAAATTATTGAAGAAGCGCAAAGGCAGGTGAAGCATTTTGAGCAGACGGGATCGTGGGACTTGCCGCACTGACCGGCGCACAAGCGCAGATGAAAGCGTACGCTGAACCTATATAAATTATATAAATTTTTTCACTATATATGAAACTTTTTGGTTTTTTATGCGTCTAATTATAGGATCAAACCAGCGCTGCGCAGCGGCGGGAAAGGAATTGTCAATTGGAACTGCTGAAAATTGAAGGCCTGACCAAGGTCATCCGTAAGAAAAAGATACTCGACAACATATCGCTTCTGGTGAATCCGGGCGAAATCGTAGGGTTTTTGGGGCCGAACGGCGCGGGTAAAACCACCACCATCAAAATGATCATGGGCCTCTTCTCCATCACATCGGGCAAAATACTTGTGCAGGGGCATGATGTCGTCAAGGATTTTGAGAATGCCATGAAAAATACGGGAGGCATCGTTGAAAATCCCGATCTGTACAAGAGGCTGACAGGCCGGCAGAATCTTGAGTATTTTGCTTCCATGTACGATCATGATACGAAGAAACAAATCGACGATGTTGTCGAGCTTGTCAAAATGAAAGACCGCATTAATGACAAGGTCAAAACATATTCGCTGGGCATGCGCCAGCGTGTGGGCATCGCACAGGCGCTGCTGCACCGCCCAAGCCTTTTGGTGCTCGACGAACCCACAAACGGGCTGGATCCTATCGGCATCAAGGAGCTGCGGGATTTGCTGAAATACCTCTCCAAAAATTCGGGCGTAGGCGTGTTTATATCGAGCCACCTGCTTTCCGAGATGGAGCTCATGTGCGACCGCATCTACATCATCGACAACGGTAAGATGATCGGCGAAAAGACCATCGAACAGGTCATAGAATCGGTTGATGAGGAAATCTACAGCTATAATTTCGTCACAAGCGACAAAGACAAGACTTATGCGTATTTTAAAAGCCTCGAGGCCAACTGCGAACAGGTCAACGGCAGTGTGACGGTCGTGATGAAGCGCGACGAGATACCGGGCCTTATCCGCACGCTGATCGGCATGAACATCGATATTTTTGCGGTGAACCAGTCGCATAGGACGCTGGAGCAGGATTTCATATCGATGACGACCGGCACGAAGACACAAATCAGATAGGAGGGCTTGAAAAATGGATTATATCAAACAAACGTTTATTGAAATAAAGAATATATTCACATCGAAGTTTTTACTCATACTGGGGATATTGGTGATGCTGATGAGCATCGCGATGCCTGTGCTCAGCGCGGTTTCGGGCAACGCCTCTCAGGCGTCCGGCTTTTTAAGCGGCGGTTCCCGCACAGACGACTATTACTATTACAAAGCCGGCAGCGAAGAGCCTATCGTGGTGGATGGCGTCACCATCGAGCCGGACAACCCGTTCTACTGGAATATCCGGCAGTACGAAGAAGAAAAGGACTGGATAAACAGCTCCAATTTCGAGCATCCGGAGGCGTACGACCTTGTGATGGAAATGAGCGAATTGGATTACGATTATTACCTCATCTTCGCAAAGCAGATCACATCAAATAAAGATTACAGGGTTAATCTCGCGTGGTACGGCTCGCAATCGCTCTACGACAAGTACATCTATGAGCACAACGATGTCAACGTGGATGTATTAAAAGAAGCGCTGAACTGGCG
>CAYNFL010000019.1:0-15923 GCA_964396465.1 uncultured Christensenellaceae bacterium | reverse complement strand
GATTCAAAATGAACAGTGTTTTTTGAGAATGTTAGAAATGACATTAAGGTGATTACCGCGTTTACATCGCACTTTTAATGACTGCTGCGGATTTTTGCATACCCACAGTGGTATCATTGTTAGGTCTGTATCCCTATATTGGCTGGTCAGCATTTCGTTCACGGCCACAATTTGATATCAAAGTAACGTCTACAATAATAATACTATCTTCAATAACTTTTATAATATCTAACATAACGTCATTGATGAACGCTATTAACTTTAAAACGCCATCAACAACATAAACTATATTCTCATAAGGATGTCTCGGAAAAAGGAATTGCGAATATATGGTCATCCTCCGATGGATCAGGCTCATTTTCATCATTTGTATTGTCAGGCTCATCCTCATCATCCATCCCCGGCTTATGCGCCATTACATCCTGCGCTTCAAACCCCGCGTCGCGTAGCCCGCTTACCGTCTCCTGCCCGATCTCTTCCCCGTCCTTTAGGCCGAGCCCCTTCCTAATGCCCGCCCAAAAGTCGGCTTCGTCCTTCGTATTCGCGTTCTGTGCATCCGGCAGCAGTTGGTTCTTCGGCTTTTTAAAGCCGATGCCCATCGCCTGCGCGTAGGAATCTTGCAGCTGCTTGAGCGCTGACACTTTACCTTTTGCTGAAAATGAGGTGTTTAGTTTAGAGAACGGGTCCCTGAACACCTCTTGATTGTCCTTGCTTCTTTTTGCTTAGAAATATACTTACTTTCTTTTTCTATGTATCTTGACTTCCGTCATTACTTTCTTCATTTTCTACTGTCTCGTTAATAATAGTGTTTTGAACTTTTACATCTTCTCCTGTTGTGAATATCACCACTGATGGCGCGAGCAAAAATTCATAACTAATGATATTGGGTGTAGAAAAGAAGATAATAATTAATCCTGCGAAAAAGGATGATGATATAAAGACATTGAAGCTCGTTGTTTTTTTTCTTAAAAGATATGCTAATATACTTATAATAATTATTAGAAAAGCAACGTAATAACTAATAACATTCTTATTTAAATTAAAAATTATATAATTTATTATGCTAAGTATCACAATTGAATAATAATTAGATTTTACCAAATATGGTTTATATTTAGTGTTAATAACAAACGCAATTAGAAACATGCTTAGGGATAGATTGACGATAATTTTTATTAATAACGACATTTGAGTGCTTAATAATGCAAATAGTATTGAAACCAGCATTAGCGCAATTATATTGATACAGTTTCTATTAATTATACTTCTTTCCGCATCTGATTTTCTTTTTCTATTCATTATTAAAAATACTAATGATGATATCGATATCACTGAATCAAGTAACAATAAGTATATGAGATTATTATTTTCAGCAATTTGATAACAAAATATTAATGATGCTAATAAGCTTAATATATTAGTAAATACGACCATCACGGTATCCTCCTAACGAGCTGTACCCATTATAACCCCATTTATATTCATATACCAAGCGCCTCCGTGCGATCCAGAGCCTCCTGAAAACTCTGCACCAATTGGTATAATTAATTCTTCGCCAGAATATTTTTTTAACTCATCACCAATTATTTCACCCTGTTGTTGATAAGAATCTAATACCATGCCTGCTGCCGCAAATAATGGGCTTACTTCGCTAATTATGCTCATATTATTTAATAATGGGTACAATTCTTTTAATCCTTCACCTATTATTTTACCAGCACCTCCAAGGGCTTTTAACCCGTCAGGAATCCAATTTAATTCAAAACTATCAGCATATTCTAATATATCTTTTCTGCTTCCGATCAAAATATATGCTGTACGATTCGATACATAAGTTGATCCAGCATGCTCGTTTTTTTCCATCCTTGTGAATGATACCACTTTAACACCTTGATACACCTCATACGATTCATATTCATAATCACTTGGCGAGCCTTCGAAATATTTCCAAAAATATTGGTGATCCTGAACCGCGTCTAATTCTACAGCTGATTCTACTTTTGCTTTATTAGCCCTGTATGTTGATATTAAGCTTTCATTGGCTTTTTCTTTTCCATCGTGGTTTTCTTCTTCGTTAAGATATTGCAAAGATGCCTCTTCCTCTTTCGGATTCCCTTCCGGTGACCATTCATGTTCTTTCAAGAATTCTTTAAATTCTCCTATTATATCATGCACAACATCTGAATCCTCTTCCGGCTCTTCCTCTTGCGGCCATTCCTTAGGAAAGTCCGGTTCTGGGCTTGGGTAATCCTCATCGCCCATCCCCGGCCTATGTGCCATCACATCCTGCGCCGCAAAACCGATATCTCCCGTTCCGCCGCCGATCTCTTCCCCGTCCTTCAGCCCGAGCCCCTTCCTAAAGCCCGCCCAGAAATCGGCTTCATCCTTCGCGCTCTGTGCGTCCGGCAGCAGTTGGTTCTTCGGCTTTTTAAAGCCGATGCCCATCGCCTGCGCGTAGGCAGTTTGCAGCTGCTTCAATTCGGCATCGTGCTTTATTCTCAGCATATCGTGCTGATTGGTATTCTCACCCTTGAGCATCGCGCCGTACTGCTGGCGGTTTAGCAGGTCGATCTCTTTTTTCTTTTCCTCAATAGCCTTTTGGTATTGTACTAGGCTTGCGGGGGTATTAGCTGCAGCCACGGGTTTGACGCCATATGCCGCTCTGTAGCTGTTCGCGCCGCCTGAAAGGCTAGTGCCAATCGGCGGAGCGGTGATCGTCGGTTTCACGCCTGTAAGCATTGTACCACCATTATATGGGTTTGCATAGAACAAATTTGCGCTTTTTCCATTCGCGTAGCTTTGTACCGCCGGGGTTTTGGGCAGCTTCGGCATTTGTACGCGCACGGCTCCCGCCAGATTACCTCCCGGTTTTTGCGTAACCGCCTTTGCGTTTTCCATCCGGCGCTTGATATCCTGCCATGGTTGATTATTATTATTTTTACCCATTGCCTCTATCCTCTTTTTCTTAAAGTTTTAATCAGTCTGTCGCTTTTGAGCGCTCTCGCGCGCTCATATCGGGGCAAAAATCGATGCCGATTTGTGATGCGCCGGATGATCGAACTAGCCATAATAATAACCAAGGGTTATAATTATACTCACTGCACATAAACCGTCTATAGATATAACTAACAGTTATATATGCTGAATAATATAACCGAGGGTTATATTATCATACCGAATTGAATACAGTCGCACGCCAATGCCAGTTCCGCCTGAGTGCAGGATGAGGGCAGCCGTTCGTACGTTAAAACGATGCAGAGGGCGGCCTATAACATCACGCAAGGTGCCGTTATCCGTGGGCAGCCCTATGGCTGCCCGAAAAGTACGGCGGCACGCCTGCATCTCCGATTGCGGTTCTAGCATGTTTCAGAAGCGCGGAGTATATAAATGAAGGGGGGCGGGGAAGCCGCGCCAATACCTCATGTCGCATGCGAAAAAGTGCGAAAATCAGGGAAAAATTTCTTAAGCTAATTGCATTTATATGGCGGGGTATAGTACAATAACAATGCTATCCAATAACAGGGGGTGATTGCTTTGGCCATTATCGATGTCATACAGTTTAACGGCATACCCAACCGAAACTGGCTCGTATACAAGTACCCGGGCGACAGCTTCGTGTGGGGCACGCAGCTCATCGTAAAGGAAGGGCAGATCGCGGTATTCGTCAAGGGCGGGCGCGCGCTCGACTACTTCTCCGCGGGAACCCACACGCTCAATTCGCAGAACATCCCCCTGCTGCAGGGGATCATCAACATACCGTTTGGCGGCAAGACGCCCTTCACGGCGGAAGTCTTTTTTATCAACCGGACAGCCAAGCTCGATATGCTCTGGGGTACGAGCGATCCGATCAGCCTGATCGATCCCAAGTATTCCGTGCGGCTGCGCGTACGCGCTTTCGGACAGCTGGGCATAAAGATATCCGATTACCGCGTATTCTTGACGGAGCTCATCGGCGCGGTGGGCAACAGCCAGGTGGTCAAATACGATTTTGTGATGAGCTATTTTAAGGGGCTCATCGTCACCAAGGCCAAGACGATCATCGCCGATATCATCATCAACCAGAAGATATCGGTGCTCGAGATCGCGCCGCGCTTAGAGGAGGTTTCCTCGATGATGCAGCAGCGCCTGACGGGTGAGTTTTCGCGCTTCGGCATCGAGGTCGTCAACTTCTTCCTGTCGTCCGTCAACTTTCCGGACGAAGATTTTGAGACCATCAACAAGATACTTGGCGAAAAGGCCGCATTCGATATCATCGGGGACAACCGTTACAACGTCAAGCGCAGCTTCGACGTGATGGAGACCGCAGCGGGCAACGAGGGCGGCGGCAACCTTGCGGCGGCGGGCATCGGAATCGGGCTCGGCGCGGGCGCGGGCGTCGCGGTAGGCCAGTCCTTCGCGGGTGCGGCGGGCAGCGTCATGAGCACCCCTGCAAAAAAGGCCGTCTGCAAAAAGTGCGGCGCTGAGAATTTGGAGAACGCGCGGTTCTGTTCGGGCTGCGGAGCGAAAATGGCGGTCTCGCAGGTCAAATGCCAGTGCGGCGCTTTAATGGACGAGGGCATGAAGTTTTGCCCGATGTGCGGCGCGTCGATGACTCCGGTCACCTGCCCGAATTGCCAGAACGAGTGCGGACCCGGAACGAAATTCTGCCCCATGTGCGGCACAAGGTTCGAGGAGGGTGAGAAATGAACGACAGCGGTTTTTCGGTTTCCAAAATATTGCGGATCTTTGGCGCGCTGCTGCTGGACGCCGTGTTGATCATTATTTTCATCAAAAAGTTTTTCTGGTTTACCGTCACGATGCCGGCGGGCGAGTCGCTTTTTATGATGCTGATACTGCTGATCGGCCTTGCCGCGGTGGACGTGGTGATCATCGGGCTGCCGCTGAGCAAAAAGGTCGGCATTGCGTACTCCGCCGCCATCAGTTTTCTGCTGGTTCTCTACGCCATCGTCGCCAACCTTGTCTCAATACTGACGAGGATTCCGCTATTGCTGGTTCCAAGCAAAATCATCTGGTACGGCGTATGGCAGCTTCTCATACTGGCGGCGTTTATTTTGGCGTTTGCGCTCGTGGCCGCGTTTGCCAAGCGCAACGCGCGGGATTATGACGCACGGCAAGCGGAAGTAGCCGCGCGCGGCAATGTCATGATGATGCTGTCCGATATGCAGGTTGTGTTGGGCGCGCGCGAAAGCGATCCCGCGTTCGCTGCCGTAACGGCGGCTTTCAAGGCGATGCGCGAGCGCATCAACGCTTCGACGCCCTTTGGACGCATACTGGGCAACCCCGCCGTCGCCGATCTGGAAAACAGGATCATGGGGAACTTAAACCTGCTGCAAAACGAGCTGCGCGCAGGGCTTACCGGGCAGAACGCGGCAAAGCTGCAGGGGATTATGGAAGACACCCATCGGATGATCATTAACCGTGAAACGCTGAATATCCAGTAATCATATTGAATTCATAAGGAGACAGGACATGAGTACGAAAAAATGCCCCTTTTGCGGCGCACCAATCGATATGAGCGCCATGGAATGCCAATACTGCGGTGCGAAGATGCCGGTAGCGCCGCCGCCGCCGCAATACGCGCCGCCGCAGTACGCGCCGCCGCCGCCGTATGGCGCTCCGCCGTACGGCTATGCGCCGCCGCAATACGGCCCGCCGCCGTATGACCCGAGGATGAACACCAAGAGCAAGGTGGCCGCCGGGCTGCTCGCCATATTCCTTGGCGGTATCGGCGTGCACAAATTCTATCTTGGCCGCGTCGGCGCGGGTATTGCCTACCTGCTTTTCTGCTGGACGTGTATACCAGCGATCATCGCGTTGGTGGAAGGCATTATCTACCTCGCGTCGTCGGATGAGGACTTCTACTACAAATACGTGAGGAAGTAAGAGGGGGAGATGCCAATGCCAAGAGAACAAGCGGATTTTACCGTAAACCGGCCCGTGCTGGAGGTGTGGGGGTATTTGATCAAGCAGCCCAGCATCGCGGGTATTAAGGTGGATAACATCGATTATCCGCGTTACCAGATTAAGCTGTCCAAAGGATTTACGTTGATGTCGTATGGCGAGAACATCACAATATCGTTCTTTGACGCGGGCGGCGTCACGCGTATCATTGCCGAATCCAAACCCAAAATGCCCACGCAGCTTATCGATGGCGGTATCAATAAAAAGAACGTGGACAGCATCTATCAGTTCATCATGTCGGTGTTCAACCGCTAATTGAGTTTTCTCAAAGCCCGAAGGGACAGCCTTCGGGCTTTTCCGTTTTTTTAACGGGCGTCACTATTGGCAAACCTTTCCGCATATAATAAAACCGGTATACAATTTGCACTGCATCAATCTACAGTACAAACTGAGCAGGCGATGAACCGAAAGGTTCATGGGGCTGGGCCGCCATTGCGGCAGCAGATGAAAAGCGCATCTGTGGGACAGTAAGTCACGTTCCACAGGTGTTTTGTTATACCTTGGAGATGGAGTGCCATAAACATATCTTCTGAAACGGAGGGTACATTTATGACAGGATACAACCCGGCAACCATGGGGCTTTCTAATGCGGAAGCAAAGAAAAGGCAATCTCAGTACGGCAGAAATCAAATGATATCCCAAAAGAAACATAGCTTTTTATTTAAAATAATACACGTAATTGCTGAACCAATGTTTTTGCTGCTACTCATCGCGGCGGTTATTTACTTTATACTTGGTGAGCCGCGCGATGGTGTCATCATGCTTATATTCGTTGTCGGTATCATCAGCATCGATATTATCCAGGAATGGAAAACCGATAAGACGCTGAGCGCACTAAAGGATCTGTCCGCACCGCGTATCAGGGCATTGCGTGATGGTGTGGAAACGACGATACTCAGCGCGGATCTCGTTCCGGATGATGTGATGATCGTTGAGGAAGGCGTAAAGATACCCGCCGATGGCAGAATCATTCAATCGAGTGACTTGTGTGTAGACGAATCCTCATTAACAGGTGAGGCGGAGGGGGTATGGAAAACCGCTGAACCGGATATGAAGCAGGAAGGATACTGGCGGAAGGACTACTGTTACGCTGGCACATTCGTTACACAAGGCAGTGCATACGTTTGTGTCGAAAAGATCGGCGTGTCAACCGAGTACGGCAAGATCGGACGGGATGTTGCATCTGCGCCTGAAATCAAGACGCCCCTGCAAAAACAGACGGGTAGCTTGGTAAAGCTATGCACGGGTGTCGCCGCCGTACTTTTTGCGTTAGTCGGCATGGTCACCTACCTCAATATACCCGATCATATCTTTGGAGCGCGCATAATAGAGAGCATATTGTCGGGCATCACGATCGCAATGGCGATGATCCCCGAGGAATTTCCTGTGATACTCACGGTATTCTTATCAATGGGCGCGTGGCGGCTGGCTAAAAAGCAGTCGCTTGTGCGCAAGCTTCCCGCTGTAGAGACACTGGGGGCGGTGTCCGTTCTATGCGTCGATAAGACCGGTACGATCACGATGAACCGCATGACGGTGCGGGATACATGGACAGTAAGCGGCGGTGACATGCATTTCTACGAGGTCATGGGGCTTGCTTGCGAAACGAACGCTTATGACCCTATGGAAAAAGCAATGATCGAATTCTGCGAAAGTAAAGGTATAACACAGACGCACCTGTTTCATGGCGTGTTGCTCACGGAGTATCCATTCACCAATGAGCTTAAAATGATGGGGCATGTATGGGAGCACGATGGTGAACTGTTTATCGCGGCCAAGGGTTCTCCGGAGCGCATGCTTCCGCTGTGCGCGCTGACGCAGCAGGAGTATGAGGCGGTGAAAGTAAAAGCTGAGGAGATGAGCCGACAAGGGCTCCGAGTGATTCTGGTTGCAGAGATGCATATGAAGGAGCGTTCGCAGATACCGTCCTGCATCACGGATGCAAGGCTGACACCGTGCGGGCTCGCGGGGTTGGCCGACCCTCCGCGTGAATCGGTCAAGGAAGATATGGTACGTTGTTACCGCGCGGGCGTGCGCGTTGTGATGATCACGGGAGATAACGGTATTACTGCATCCAGCATTGCAAAACAGATCAGCATGGAGAACAGCGACAAGATCATCACGGGAGACGAGCTAAACGCGATGTCAGACGAAGAACTGCGTGAACGCGTAAAGGAAGCCGGTATATTCTCACGTGTCATACCGGAGCACAAGATGCGCATCGTGAAGGCTTTCAAGGAAAACGGCCATATCGTCGCGATGACGGGCGATGGTGTAAACGACGCGCCCGCGCTTAAATACGCCGATATCGGAATCGCAATGGGCAAACGCGGCTCGGAGGTTTCGCGCGAGGCCGCTGATCTCATACTAATGGACGATAATTTTACGACAATCGTGGAGGCGATACGCGACGGCCGCAGAATTTTCGATAATATCCGTAAAGCGGTGGGGTATGTATTCGCGATCCACATTCCTATCGCGCTTTCTACGCTGATCACGCCGATGCTCGGTGTCAGTCCGGCAAATCTTTTTTTGCTGCCGCTGCATGTGGTACTGCTTGAGCTGATTATTGATCCGACATGTTCTATTGTTCTGGAACGCCAGCCTGCAGAGCGGAGTATTATGCTGCGCAGGCCACGCGATCCGAAAGAGAAGATGATAACCTTCGGGGCATTATCAAAGAGCCTTTTGCAGGGTCTCATACTGTTTGCGGCTTCGTTTGGCGCATACTGGTTTACGCTGTACCAGAATCCGGACAGCGCGCCTACTGCGCGCGCGATGGGTCTTGTTGCCATAATACTGGGAAACCTGCTGCTCGTTCAGGTCAACAGCTCAAATACCGACTCGTTTGTTCATACCTTCAAACGCTTGTTGAAGGATAAGGTGATGTGGGCGACAAACATCGGCACGCTTGTGGTACTTGCGCTGATATTATATACACCGTTAAGTAATACACTCAAGTTATCCCCCCTTTCATTTGGAAAGTTCGCGGCCTGCTTCTGCCTTGCGGCGGCAGCCGTGCTGTGGTATGAAATTGTCAAATGGATAAAGCGGAAAAATAAACGTTGATAATAAAGGCCTCCGCCTGTGATGGCCTGAATGAAAGCAGTAAATTTTTTTAAACCATACGCTTTTATCTTGGGTAACTGTATTCAAGGATTGAGCATGGTTCGATAGGCGCGCCTTCGATGTCCTTTGCGGTCTTTCCGGTGTCCGCAAAGCCGCATGAAAGGTGCAGCGCACGGGAGGCGGGATTGTCGCTGCGGACGATGCTGACGATATTGCGCGCGCCAAGCGTGCGCATACAGCGCAGCGTCTGTTTCAGCAGATAGCGTGCGAAGCCTTGCCGCCGGTACTTTGGCGCGGTCTCCAGCGCCTCGATATACCAGCCGTACTCCGACATCCGAATGATGCGCAGTGCCGCGGTACATTCTATATTTTCTTTCACCGCGAAAATATACCGGTCATCTTGTTCTAAAAATTTAAATATAAAACCGGTATAATCCTGAAACAGCGCCGCGCGCGCGTCTTTAGCCGAATCATATTTCCCGGCATAACCTTTTCTGTAGATTTCCTCGGTACTTTGCGTATACACGCCAAGCAACGCGGCAATCGTTTTTTCATCGCAACTTTGAATTGAACAAAAATCCATCGGCTTAACCTCGGTTTTCAAAAGGCTCCCAAATCATTATAGGAGATTTTATCATAAAATGAAATCAAAAAACCACTTTAAGTGCAAGCAGGCAATTGCATCAACCCGCTGACAAACGAACGAGCGATCAGAAAAGAAGAGCCAAAAGGCTCTTCTTCATTAAAAGTGGTGGATGGCATCACGTTACTTCTTATCCCTTGGCATGTTTTCCTCAGCGTATTGTATCATCTTTTTTACCATATTTCCGCCGACTCTGCCAGCGTCCCTCGAGGTGATATCCCCGTTATAGCCTTTTTGCAGATTGACGCCGACTTCATTGGCCACTTCGTATTTCATTTGGTTCAACGCATCGTTTCCGCGGGAGCTTCGGTTTTTGTTTGCCAATTTTCACACCTCCTTCTGTTATTATTTTTCCCCGTGCGAAATAAAAAAGCGCTGTCAATGCTTTACGGAGAAACTTATCATGGAATAAAATTCCTACGAAATTTTTGATTATAATATTTTTATAAATATGTAGGGCGGCTTTTCACCGCCCAGAGGTTTAGCCTTTGTATTAACAACCCCAGCCGCCGCCGAAGCCGCGCCAGCATGAGTTTACAACGCAGCAGCTTCTGCACACTCTGCAACATCCACATCTGCAGCACATGAATAATCACCTCCTGCTGTTATCATATGTGCATGGGATGACTGAATGTGCGTGTATGGTTTGATGTGTACAGGCGGTCAGCACCCGCAGCAGAAACGGTCGTAATAGCTGACATAACCGCCGCACGGCCCGTCCCCGTACCCGCCCAGCGGGTTACACGCGTCGCAATCGCACCAGCGGTATCCGCAGCAGCCGCCGCATACGCCGCTGTTACAGCCGCAGCAACTGTTACAACCGCAGCCCGCGGGGAAACCGCAGCCGCCGTTGCAGCCGCAGCCCGCGGGGAAACCACAACCGTTGACGCCGCAGCTTACGGGGAAACTTCCGCAGCCGTTCCACGGATTTAAGCCGTATCCGCCTGCGCAGCCGCGGCTTAAGCCGTAACCTCCCCCAAAGCCGTCCGCCCAATAGCCGCCCCCGCCGCCCGGGCACAAACCTTCTCCGCAGCCGCCCAGCAATCCGGAGAATAATCCACCCAGCATATCTTCACCCCCTGTTACCATGTATATTCACACGGGGAAAAGCGGTTATTGCCAAAATAAAAAAGCCGGGGGAAATCCCGGCATAGTTTATGATCAGAACTCTGAAAAGCCGCTAAGAACGTACTTGGGGTTTTCGGCGAGCATCATTTCTTGGTTGCCGTAACCACCCAGCATTGCGCAGGCATCCACGCCCGCTGCCGTGGCGTATTGCACATCCGTTGCGGAGTCTCCCACCATCAGCGTTTCTTCAGCCGAAACGCCGTACTTTTCCATCAGCATCCACAGCGTATGAGGGTCGGGCTTGCGGCGTTCCGCGTCTTCAAAAGCGATCACCTCGTCGAAGTATGGTTCAAGCTCCAACGAAAGGAGTATTTTGCGCGTCGGCGCTTTGACCTTCATGGTCACAAGCGCAATCACCGCGCCCTGCGCCGAAAGGCGCGCGAGCAGCTCCCGCGAGAGGGGATAGGCGCTAACATGATCCGTGCAAATCTGTTCGTATACCGTGAAAAAGCGATTTAACAGCGGCTCCGCCGCCGCCCCTTCCAGCCCGGTTAATTGCTGAAGCGCTTTCTTTGCGCCGCCTCCGACCGCGGCGGTCACCTGTGACAACTTGGGCCTTGGATACCCGGCTTCCTCCATCGCTGCGGAAAACGCCAGCGCGATGTCGTCTTTCGTATCGGCTAATGTACCGTCAAGATCAAATACGTAAAGCCTGTACTTTTTGTCTATTCCCATATTGGTGCCACTTTCTGTTCAGTATCAACGTTATTATTGCTTCTTCAGATTGCGTTGCATCCGTCCGCCCTGTCAAGCGCCGCGCAGACAGCAAGCCAATCCGCATCGGCGAACTTTCCGCAAAGGCTGCCTACAGTTCTCTCGGCGCGAGGCCCAGCTTTTTGTTCACCTTGCGCATCATGCGCTCGGCCACGCGCTGCGCCTGCTCCGCGCCCGCTTGTATCACCTTGCCAAGGTATGCTTTGTCGGCGCGAATCTTTTCGTACCGCTGCTGCAAGGGCGCAAGCTCTTCGCACACGGCATCCGCCACGCGGCTCTTAAGCGCGCCATAGCCTTGACCCTCAAACTCCGCTTCGATCTGCGCCATCGTTTTTCCGGTTACGGCGCCGTAGATCGACATGAGGTTGGATACGCCCGGCTTATCCTGCGAGAAGCGCACCTGCCCGTCCGAATCCGTAACGGCGCGCTTGAACTTACGCTGCACCGCGTCGGGCTTATCGAGCATTGAGACGTACGCGTTCTCGTTGCCGTCCGATTTGCTCATTTTGGCCTCGGGGTCGGCAAGGCTCATCACGCGCGCGCCCGCTTTGGGGATGTATGGCTCCGGCACGGTGAACACGTCGCCGTAGAGGTTGTTGAACCGCATCGCGATGTCGCGCGTGATCTCGAGGTGCTGCTTTTGATCCGCGCCGACGGGCACGAGATCCGCTGAGTAGAGCAGTATGTCCGCCGCCATCAGCACGGGGTAAGTATACAGCCCCGCGTTGATGTTATCCGCGTGGCGCTCGCTCTTCTCCTTGAACTGCGTCATGCGCGAAAGCTCGCCCATATAGGTATAGCAGCTTAATATCCACGCCAGCTCACTGTGGCAAGCCACGTGCGACTGGAAGTAGATGATGTTCTTTTCCGGATCAAGCCCCGAGGCGAGCAGCAGCGATAATGTGTCGAGGCAGCGCTTTTTAAAATCCGCGGCGTCCTGACGCACGGTCAGCGCGTGCAGATCGACCACGCAGTAATAGCAGTTGTACTCGTCCTGCAGCTTCACCCAGTTCTTGATCGCGCCCAAGTAGTTGCCGATCGTGAGCACGCCCGAGGGCTGCACGCCCGAGAATATCGTCTTTTTGTCCTGCTGCATATCTATTCCTCCAAAAGGGTTTGTATCTCCAACACCTCAAAGCGCCCGTCGCCGTAGAGAAAATCCGTAATATCGGAAAGCCCCTGCTTTGCGGCGCTTTCGCTGACCGCGGCCAGCGCGAATGTTATGCGCGCGCGCTGCCATTTGTCGTTGTCGCCGCTTTCGACGACCGATACGTTGAATCGCGCGCGGCATCGCTCCTTCACGCTGCGCACCACCATGCGCTTGTCCTTCAGGCTCTGCGCGCCGGGGATCAACAGCGTCGCTTCAAATACCGCCGCGTGCATGGCTACAGCACCTTCAGTACTGCGTCCGCCATGCCGGGGATGTCGGCGGCGGCGGTATGCCGCACGGGGAGGCTTTCGAGCTCCGCGATCTGGCGCGGCACCGCTGTGCCGGTAATTTCGCTGAGCTGTTTCGCGGCTTCAAACGGGGATTGCGGCGCTTCCTGCCCCAGCGATGAAAGCACGTCGGCGGGGAATTTATAGGGCGACGCGGTCGATACGATCACGGTTTTGGTGCTATCGCCCGTCGCTTTATATTTTTCGTATACGCCGAGCGCCACCGCGGTGTGCGTATCGGCGAGGTATCCGCTTTGCTCGAACGTGCGGCGTATCGCGGCTTGCGTTTCGTCTTCGCCGCACCAGTCCGCCCAGAAGTCTGACTCCAGTGCGCGCTGCGCCGTTTCGCCGATATCGTAACGCCCCGCTGTTTTAAGCTGTGCCATCATGGAGCGCACGGCGGCTTCATCGCGGCCGGACAGTTCAAACAGCAGCCGTTCGAGATTGCTCGATATCAGTATGTCCATCGAAGGGGATATCGTTTTAAAGAACGGGCGCTTAAGCGAATACTCTCCGCTGCGGAAGAAATCCGTCAGCACGTTGTTTTGGTTGGACGCGCAGATGAGCTTGCCTATGGGCAGCCCCATGCGCTTCGCGTAATATGCCGCAAGTATGTTGCCGAAGTTGCCCGTAGGCACGACGAAGTTGATATTCTCGCCTTCGGCGATGTCGCCGCGGTTTAAAAGCTGGACATAAGCCCATACGTAATACGCGATCTGCGGGGCGAGCCGCCCAAAATTGATCGAGTTCGCGGAGGAGAGCGCGTAGCCCTTTGCCACCGCTTTGGCGGCAAAACTTTTGTCGGCGAATATCGCCTTCACGCCGCTTTGCGCGTCGTCAAAGTTGCCGCGCACCGCCGCGACATGCGTGTTGCTGCCGCGCTGCGTCGTCATCTGCAGCTTCTGCATATCGGAAACGCCGTCGTCAGGATAAAACACAAATATCTTGGTATGCGGCACGTCGCAGAAGCCTTCGAGCGCCGCCTTGCCCGTATCGCCCGATGTCGCGACGAGAATCAGCACGTCCTTGCCCTCCTGCCGTTGCATCGCTTGCGTCATCAGGCGCGGCAGCACACAGAGTGCCATATCTTTAAAAGCCAGCGTCGGGCCGTGCCACAGTTCCATCACGCTGCGCCCTTTGCCGATAGGCTTTAGCGGCGCGACGGCGGGGTCGTCAAAGCTTTTGTATGCCGCCTTTGTAAGCGCGCTCATATCCTTTGTGTCCTCAAAGAACAGCGACAGCACGCGCGCACTCAGCGCATCGTAGCACAGCGGTCTAAGCGCATGAATATCGCCCAGCGCCGGAAACGATGACGGAACATCAAGGCCGCCATCCGGCGCGATGCCGCGCAGCACCGCGTCCAGCGGCGCGGCTATTTCATTTTTGTCTCTGGTACTGATCAGCTTCATACGTATCCTTATAAAAAAACCTGCACGGCAACACACATTCCCGTCCGCAAGCCGCAGACGGGAACGCCCGCGCACAGCAGGTGTACTTTTTTGTATCCTACTCTTCTATGTACTTCTTGAGGAACTCCGGCGGTTCCTCGCTGCCGCTGATTACGATGTACGCACTGATCTCGGCGAACAGCTCGTCGAATTTTTTAAGCAGCGCATCCAGTTCGTCATCATGGCCTTTGACCATCTTTTTAATGCCGTCAATATAAATAGAGGAGATGTCGAAATCTCCGGAAAGTATACCGCATACAAAGCCGTAAAGCTTGTCGATGTCGTCGATGCTGTAGTCGCTGGTGTTGATGAAGCGGATCTCATGATGCAGGTCGTACATGCAGCGGTTGTCGTCGTCGAGATAAACCATATTGCCTGCGGCAGACCCTACCTCGGTGTTGGCCATATCGAGCAGTTTCTTGGATTTTCCGCTGCCTTTCTTGCCATAAATCAAATGTATCATCGGGCACCACTCCTTTGCTCATTTTTTACTATTATACAATGGCTGCCTGCATTAATCTATACCCAAATCGCGCAAAAATGCGGCAATCCCGCTTAATTAATTGCTCACAACTGGGATATACAAGGGCGGCTGTTGTAAGCCGCCCGTCTGTATACTCTCTATTTTTCGATGAGCGAAGCGCCCGTCATCTCCGCTGGCTTGGGCAGCCCGATTAAATCGAGCATCGTGGGCGCGATGTCCGCGAGTATGCCGCCCTGCTTCAGCTTCGCTTTCTTATACCGCTCGCTGACAAGTATGAAAGGCACGTCGTCCGTCGTATGCGCCGTAAACGGCTTGCCGTCCTCGTCGAGCATCTTTTCGGAGTTGCCGTGGTCGGCCGTGATCATGACCTCGCCGCCGCAGCGCAGTATTGCGCCGACGACTTTGCCCACACATTCATCGACCGCGGCCACCGCTTTTACCGCCGCCTCTAAAACGCCCGTATGCCCCACCATATCGGGGTTCGCGAAATTAAGCACCATCACATCGTATTCGCCCGACTCGATGTGCTTTACCGCTTCGTCCGCCACCTCAAAAGCGCTCATCTCCGGCTTTAAATCGTACGTCGGCACCTTGGGAGAGGGGATTAAAAACCTGTCCTCGCCTTCGTTGGGCTTTTCCACGCCGCCGTTGAAGAAGAACGTGACGTGCGCGTACTTTTCCGTTTCCGCGATGCGGAACTGGTTCAGGCCGTTTTTGGCGAGGTATTCGCCCAACGTGTTCGACAGCGAATCGGGTTTGTACGCCACCTCAACATGCGAGAACGTCTTGTCGTACTGCGTCATGCACACGTAATGCAGCGGAAAGTATTCGCGCGCGAAGCCGTTAAAATCCGGCTCCGTAAACGCGCGCGTAATCTCGCGCGCGCGGTCGGGGCGGAAGTTGAAAAATATGACGGCATCGCCGCTGCCGATCGGCGAAACGGGGCTGCCGTTTTCCATTACGATCGTGGGCAGCACGAACTCGTCCATCTCGCCCCTGTCGTAGCTTTGCTGCATCGCCTGCACCGCCGAAGAAGCCG
>CAYNFL010000018.1:5984-16150 GCA_964396465.1 uncultured Christensenellaceae bacterium | reverse complement strand
TGGAATATACCGATGAGAATACCATACTGCTGAGGATGTCGGACCGGGCGTTTTTTGCTTCCGGAAGCGCTTCCATTAAAAAAGACGCCAAGGCATCGCTGAGCGAGGTGTGCGACATTATCATGGAATATGCCGATTTGATAAAAATGATTCAAATCGAGGGGCACACGGACAACGTACCGATTCATAACGGCAAGTATGACGACAATTGGGATCTATCCTACGCCCGGGCGAAAACAGTGTGGCAATTTGTAGCGGGCCAGACCGATTTTAATCCGTCTCAGCTGGCGTTAACGGCTTATGGCGAACACCATCCGGTGGCGAGCAACGATACGGAGGAAGGCAAAGCCAAGAACAGGCGCGTCGATTTTGTGATCGAAAGCATACTGAAAGTCAGTTAAGGGGATAGTCTGCATGAAGAAAAAGCTTATCATCATCATTGTTTTGGTAGTGGTTGCCGCGGCAGCTGCGGGCATACTCATTGCGACAGCAAAGCCCGCTGAGAAAATATACAGCTTCTATGAGCCGGGCGATTACTTTGTGACCAATATCAAAGACAGCTCGAGTTTGATCAAAACCACGATCGTGCTGGAGCTGTACGTGTACGAGAAGGATCTGGAAGGTATCACGGAATATCTGACGCAGAACAACCATGTCATACGGGATATCATCGTTTTTACGCTTCGTTCCAAAACGGAAGAGGAGCTGCGTTCGCAGGATATCGCCGAAAAGCTGCGCAATGAAATCGTACAGCGCATCAGCGAACAAATGGGTGTTGATTATATTTCAACGGTTTATTTTAATGATTACGTCGTACAATAAAGCGTTACGGCAGCGGGAGTGCCATGTCGAATATACTGTCGCAAAATGAAATAGATGAACTCTTGAACGCGCTGGCTTCAGGCCAGAGTACGCCGATAGAGGAACTCACGGAGGAAGAGTCCAGGCTTGTCCGATCATATGACTTCAGGACGGCAAATAAGTTCTCGAAGGAACAGATGCGCACGCTGCATTTTATATATGACGAGCCGCCTTTCCACCTATTTGTCGGGAATGCTGCGTACGGTTTGCGAGGTGGATGTCATATCGATCGAGGAGCAGACGTTTTCCGAGCTAAGCAACTCCATGCCGGTGCCGGTAATCGTATCGATCATCAATATGCCGCCGCTCCAAGGATCCGTGCTGCTTGAGATCGCGCCCGTAATCGCATATGAGATCATCAGCAGGCTGCTGGGAGGCAGCGGCCAGTTTGAAAACACGGATAAAGCGTTTACAGAGATCGAGGTGTCCATTATTGAACGCGTGATCAAACGGATGCTGCTGCTCATGAACGAGGCTTGGGAAAAGATCAACAAGGTCAGCGCGTCGCTGGACAGAGTAGAGACAAGCTCTCAATATGTTCAAATCGTTTCGGCGAACGAGCCCATTGCGATCGTGACGCTTAACGTAAAGATCGGCGAGATATCGGATATTATCAACCTTTGCCTGCCGCATGTGGCGGTGCAACCGATCGCGAAAAAACTCGTGATGAAAACCTGGTATAACTCTGACAGGGACACGAGCAGGAATTTTGAGGAGAAGGATGATTTTGAATCGCGGCTTTCGGGCATCTATCTCTCGCTGCATACCGTATTTAACACGACGCTTGCTTCGGTAGGAGACGTACTAAATACCAAGGTGGGTGACGTGATACAGATTGACCATAATATTAACTATCCTGTCACGGTAAAGGTGGAACATATACCAAAATTCAAAGGCGCTGTCGGCATTCAGGACGGCAGCTATGCAGTAAGGATCGTTGAAGTATTGAAGGAGGAACAGGACAGTGAATACAGAGATATCTGCGAATGAAAATGATATAAATATGCAAACGGATGCCGTACCGGAAATTGAAATGTTAAGCGGCCCGGAAAAGGATACGCTCGGTGAAATCGGTAATATATGCATGGGCACATGCGCGACCACGCTCTCCGCGCTTTTAGGCAAGAGAGTGGTGATTACGACTCCGCAGGTTACTGTTTGCATGAATGACGAGTATATGCAGGAATATGAAAAACCGGTAGTTGCGACGGAGGTTTTGTATACACATGGCCTGGACGGCAACAACGTGTTTCTGCTTAAAAAGGAGGACGCGCTGCTGATCACAAAACTATTGATGGGCGAAGGCCAGAGCGATGAAGATATCGAAGCGTTGTGCTTAAGCGCGACCAGCGAGGTGCTGAATCAGATGGTAGGCTCTTCTTCCACCGCGCTGGCGGATATTTTGCATGTGCATGTTAATATATCGCCTCCGGTGACGACGGAGTATAAGCGCGAGGATGAAATCATCAAAACCGTATTCTCCGATCAAGTATCGATTCGGATCAGCTTCAGAATGGAAATTGAGGATCTGCTCGTCAGCAACATCATGCAGCTCATGCCCTATGAGTTCGGAAAGAAACTGGCCATTTCGCTGTTGAGCGGCAATACTTATTCTGAACCGAAGACCTTGGATGCGGATACCGAATTATTAAAAACGGAAAGCATGGTGCCGAATATGAACGGATCAAACTCAAAAGGTAGTTTTACTGACGAGAAAGAAAAAAAGCCGGTGGAACTCAAAACAGTCAAGTTTCAGTCCTTTGGAGATAGTAAGGCTGGGAGCCCGGATAAAGGGCAGCAGCAAAATATCGATTTGATCATTGACGTTCCGCTTCAGGTTACCGTTGTACTGGGGAAAAGCAAAAAAAGCATCAAAGAAATACTGGAGCTTGGTATGGGGTCGGTCATCGTTCTCGACCGATTGGCTGGGGAAATGGTGGATGTACTTGTCAACGGAAAGGTATTCGCCCGCGGGGAGGTTGTGGTCATCGATGATAACTATGGCGTCAGAATTACAGAAATGATGTCCGGGCAGATAAAAATGTGACGCTTGTTTAATGGATACCGTTTATTTAAGTTGCTTTTTGTGTATACCCTGAAACGAGGACGAACAGTTTCGGGGTATTTCATATAATGGGTTGTTGATAGTGTAAAGTCCAATCCACGTAAATAATATTATTTTTATAATACATCTTTTTATTGGTAGATTTATTCATTATCGTATATAATATAAGCAGTACAGAAGAAGGGGTAGGAGATGAGGGAACCGCTTCCTGAGAGCTACACCAAATGCGTAGAGCGCTTATATGAGGATTTTAGTAATTTAATGCTCGGTACTGCCATGGGTATCGTAAAAAATACGGCTCAGGCGGAAGATATCGTGCAGTATGCTTTCTTAAAGATTATTAAACATATTGAAAAATTAAGCAATATGCCTTATAATGAACTTAAGGGATATATCGTGCTGATAATAAGAAATCTTTCCATAGATTATATCCGGAAAAGCAAGCAGGAAAATACGGTTTCCATCGAAAACATGGATTGCGCCAACAATGAGGAGGAAATATCCGTGGAAAATATTGCGATGGCCAAACTGGAGTTGGGGGAAGTAAAGGAAAACCTAAAAAATATGGATGATAAATATTCGTTGCCGCTGGTATTAAAATATTCGTTGGGTTTTTCACATGCCGAGATCGCCGAGATGTTGGATGTCTCGGCGGAGACCGTCAAAATTCGCTGTCATCGGGGGAAGCGCATGCTGGCGGACGCCATCAGCAGGGGGGTAGCAGAATGACGGCAAGATACACCGATGAAATGATGGAGGTCGCAATTAAATATGCCGGGCATGAAATGCTAAATGATGCTGCTTGCGACAGCTTTTTTAGCGCAGTGCCCTCCGATGTGTTTAACAGAAGAATAGGAATCATCAATGGCAGGCAAACGCGCAAGAGGCGCGTAAAAAAAACCCTGCGTGTTTTATGTAAGGTTGCTGCGGTTGTGATGGTATTTCTTGTGGTTTCGACCGCGGTCATATTCAGTTCGGAAGCGCTGCGTACGCAGGTAAGCAACCTGCTGATCAGCATGCAGGGCGGTACGATCAATATAACGAATTACAGCAGTAATGAAGCGCTGCCCGAGGGCATTATTATGCCAAGATATTTACCCGACGGTTTTGAGCTTGTTGAAGCGAAGGAACAGGGAGGTGAATTTAACAGCCGGTTTGAAAACGCAGTTGGGGATTTTATTGATATTCGGCAATATACCATGGATGGCAGCATTGATATCGGCGTTGATCCCAGCGTTTCGTATCAAACAACGATTTCGGGCAGGGAAGCGATTGTTACGGATGTAGAAGGGTTTAAACAAATCATATTCAACAACGAAAGTTATTGTTTCTTTGTTCGAAGCGAAAAAGTTGAAATATCCGAGTTGCAAATGCTCGCGGAAAGCATACTGACAAAATAATTTTTTATCGAATTTTGTAACCTTTTTGCCTATAGATCGTTTATTATATGTAGGGTATTATATGATAAAAACGATATGCGAGGTATATTTTCATCTCCCCCCCGAAAAATATAACCTCGTATTTCGTTTATTACGGGAAATACAGCCGCAAGCTTAAATAATAATTAATATGGGAGGGCACATTATGTATTTTTATTCTGCTGTCGGTACGTTAAACATTACTGGAGGAATCGCCTACTGTACGGCATCAGCAGATTGCTTGTCAAGCATCAATAAGATCTATATTTCTATGTATCTGCAAAAGAGCAGTTCGGGATCGTGGGTCACGCAGAAGCATTGGTCACAGACTACGAATTCCAGTTCCGCGTCTTTAAATAAATCGTACGCGGTAAATAGCGGGTCATACCGGAACTTATGTTATTTTTATGCGTATATTAATGATGTTTGTGTGGAAACCGCGACACGATGTGCCTATAAGTCATGTTAAAAGACAGTTTTATTTATTCCGGCAGGCATTATTGATTCATATGCGCGCATATAAAAATACTCACATTAGCATGGGGCGCCATAGTAGCGTTATATAAAATGCGGAGCAGCCATAAGGGGCTGTTCCGCATATTTATGTATCTTTGGTTTTATGCTCTTATCTGCAACAGCAAAAAGTCACCGCCTGAATGTCGGCAATGCGGCAGACGGTTACCCTGGGAAAGCCGCAACGGTTTGCGCTGCAGCAGATTACTTTGCAGCACTCGTCATCCGCTTCAACCAGCAATCCGCGAAAACATCCGCTGCACGTAAAAAGCACTACTGAAGTATCGAGGTTGTTTCGCAGCTCGTCAAATATACAATCACACATATCGCTTCCAACTCCTTTATCGGTATCCCATACAATATAGTATTGCTGGCGGCCTGTTTTGGTTCCGGCGCGGATTGTCCGTTCAGTGTAAAAAAGATGTTGAAAAAAACAAAATAAGTGATATAATATAGTTAGCTAAAGCAAACTTATTTTAGGTGGTATGATATGCAACATCGTGAAATGCATCGACATCGGTACGGGACGAGCCGACCAACACTCAACGAACTCTCTGTTGGCAGCAGCGCAAAAATTGTCTCGGTACAAGGGCAAGGAGCGCTGCGCGACCGTCTGCTGGACATGGGCTTAACGCCCGGCACCTCCGTACTGGTGCGCAAGGTGGCTCCGATGGGCGATCCCATAGAATTAACGCTACGCGGCTACGAGCTTACGCTTCGCCGCAGCGAAGCAATGAATATTGAAATAGAAGGGGAAGAGTATGATCATCGCGTTGGTGGGGAACCAGAATTGCGGAAAGACGACGCTGTTCAATCAGCTGACGGGGTTGAACCAACACGTGGGAAATTTTCCTGGTGTCACCGTGGAGCGAAAGGACGGCGTCATCCGCGGGCATAAGGATACGACGGTTGTTGATCTGCCGGGTATCTATTCTCTTTCGCCCTATACGAGTGAAGAGATGATCACGCGCGATTTTATTACGAAACAGCGTCCCGACGGTATCATCAACATTGTCGACGCGACCAACATCGAGCGAAACCTGTATTTAAGCATACAGCTTCTTGAAATGGGTGTGCCGATGGTGATTGCGCTCAATATGATGGATGAGGTGCGCCAAAGCGGCGGTACGATCAAAGTCAAGGCCATACAGGAGGAACTCGGCGTGCCGGTGGTGCCCATATCCGCAAGCAAGAACGAGGGCATCAGTGAGCTCATCGAAGTGACGATAAAGACCGCAGCGGGAAGGCAGCGCCCCAAACGCCAGGATTTTTGTACGGGGGCAACACACAGAACAGTGCATGCCGTCGCGCACCTGATTGAGGATCATGCGGAGCGTATCGGCGTTTCGCCGCGGTTCGCCGCCACCAAGGTGGTGGAGGGCGATGCGCCGATGATTGAGGCGCTAGCGCTTTCCGGGCCGGAGCAAAGCTCAATCGACAGCAGCATTCGGGAGATGGAGGATGCGCTTAATACGGACCGTAAAGCGGCGATAGCCGATATGCGCTACAGTTTCATTGAAAACCTGTGCGGTAAAACGGTGGTAAAGCCCAAGGAGAACAAGCAGCACGCGCGCAGCTTGCGTATCGATAGCGTGCTGACCAATAAATATCTCGCAATCCCAGTATTTCTGTTAATCATGGGATTCGTGTTCTGGCTGACCTTTGGCGTGATCGGCAGCTTTTTAAGCGATTTGCTGGCAGGAGGGCTGGATGCGCTGAGCGAAGCCGCGCGCGCCGGATTGACCGCGGGCGGTTTTAACCCGGTGATGATATCGCTCGTGGTGGACGGCATATTCGCGGGTGTGGGCAGCGTGCTCTCCTTCGTGCCCACGATCGTCGTGCTGTTCCTGTTTTTGTCGCTGCTCGAGGACAGCGGGTACATGGCGCGCGTCGCGTTCGTGATGGATAAATTGCTTCGCAAAATCGGTCTTTCGGGCCGCAGCTTCGTGCCAATGCTAATCGGCTTTGGTTGCAGTGTGCCGGCCATTATGGCAACGCGCACACTGCCGAGCGAGCGCGACCGCAAAATGACGATGCTGCTGACGCCCTTCATGAGCTGCAGCGCCAAACTGCCGATATACGGCATGTTTACGATGGCGTTCTTTCCGCATCACCGCGCGCTGGTGATGATCGGCCTGTATGTGCTCGGCATGCTGCTGGCTGTGTTGAGCGGCCTGATTTTAAATAAGACGGCATACCGCGGCAGCCCCGTACCGTTCATTATGGAATTGCCCAACTACCGCATGCCCGGCGCCAAAACAGTGCTGCGGCTGCTTTGGGACAAGGCAAAGGATTTTGTGACGCGCGCGTTCACTGTAATATTTATTGCGACGCTGATCATATGGTTCTTCCAGACGTTTGACTGGCGCTTCAACGTGGTACCGGACAGCGGCGAAAGCATGCTCGCCGGAATTGGACGTTTTATCGCGCCGGTGTTTGCGCCGCTGGGCTTTAGCGACTGGCGCGCCTCCACATCGCTCATCACGGGGTTTATGGCCAAGGAGACGGTGATCAGCACGTTTGCGGTACTTTCGGGCGCCAGTGCGACGGAGTTGCCCGCTGCGCTATCGCAGATGTTCACGCCGCTCGCGGCGCTTTCATTCCTCGTGTTTACGCTGATCTATTCGCCGTGCGTCGCAGCCATTGCGGCGGTGAAGCGCGAGATGCGCAGCGCGTGGTCGGCGATCGGCGTTATGCTTTACCAGACGGCCGTGGCTTGGATGATCGCTTTCGCAGTGTATCTGATCGGCGGCATTTTTGTATAAGGAGGCTTATATGCTGCAGTGGTTCGACTATATTCTCATTGCGGTCATTGCCGCGCTGCTGGTACTGGCAGTGGTATATATCCGCCGATCGGGCAAGGGCTGCAGCGGCTGTGCTTCGTGCCCGTACGCGGGTAGTTGTAAAAAGATCCGCGCAAAACGTAAAAGCAAGAAACAATAGCCTTAAAGTGTCCGGCGGAATCGCCTCTGAAACCATGATTTGTATATTGAGCAGATATAGATAAGGGTTTTGTTTGTTTTTTCCTATAGCTTTTGCTATACTGCGGTCAAAAGCAATGTGGCGGAGGTATAAGCGGTGAAGATAACTGCGGTTCAAAACAAAAAGCAGATGCGCGCTTTTGTGCGCGTGCCGAAGTTAATACACGGGAAAAATCCATGCTTTGTCCCGCCCATGTGGATGGACGAGAATAAGGCGTACACGGGCAAAAACAACCCGATATTAAGCAACTCCGATTTTGAACTATTTCTCGTGCTTGACGAAGAGGGAAAACCCGTCGGGCGCACCATCGCGTATATCGACTTCACCTTCAATCAGTTTTATAATACCAAGATGGGTTTTTTCGGCGCGTTTGAATGCATCGACAACAAGGAAGCGGCGAACCTGCTTACTGAAGCTGCGGAAAACTGGCTGCGCGAAAAAGGTATGGAAACGATACGCGGGCCGATTCATCCCGTCGCGGAAAACTGGGGTTTTGTTTTTTTGGGTTATGACACGCCGCCTGTGTATATGTCGCCGTGGAACCCGGAATATTACCATCCGTTTTTTACCGGATCGGGGTACGGCAAAGCCAAAGACCTGCTCGTATATGAGGCGGATATTGAAAAGGGTTACACGCTGCCCGAACGTTTTGACGATTTTATCAGCCGCTTTTTAGCGCGCTGCCCCGGTATCACGATACGCCCGTTGAATATGCGCCATATACATGACGACGCGCGCGCGATCTTGGAGATATCCAATACCGCGCTTGCGGATAACTGGGGCTATGTACCGCTGGAGTTGTCCGTGATGGAGGATATGCTGGCAAAGCTGAAAATGATCGTCGATACCGATGCGGTATGGATGGTGGAGCATGAAGGCAAGCCTGTGGGGTACTGCCTCGGTTTCCCCGATATCAACATCATACTACGCCGTATCAAAGGGCATATAATGCCCATCGGTTGGGCGCGGCTGCTGCTTGGCGTCAAAAAGCTTCGGGATTACCGATTGTTCGGGCTTGCGGTGCACCCGGACTGGCAGGGCAAGGCGCTGGACACGTTGATGTATATCCACCTGTACCAGAACCTTTTAAAAAAGCGTGTGCGTATGGAAGCCAACTATATACTCGAAGACAACCTGCATATCAAAAACGCGCTCGAACGGCTGGGCATGCGGCACTGCAAGACATACCGCATCTACGAAAAACAGCTGAGCGTTTAAATGGAAGGCGAAAGCCTTCTTTTTTTGCGTCAATACCGGGGAGAACAGAATCGGAATCAACCAATAAAGTTTACAATTTGGTGAAGTCTTATTGATAATCAGCATCTATGATGATGCAATATCAATCAAGTATACAGGAGGTCATGCGATGAAAAGAATAAATAAAGCGGTTGCGGTGATTGCTGCCGTCGTACTGGTTTTATCGTTGGCTGTGGGTTGCAACACATCTTCGGGATCATTGGAAGCGGCAGATACGACGGAAGCATCGCCGGGCAGCGACAGTACGACGGCGCAGGTAGGTATGGGGGCGCCTCCGGACGCGCCCGGCCCCAAAGGCGGCCGTCCCGAAGGTGGCGGTTCTGTGAGCGTGGATACCGGTATAGGCGCTTATCTGCTCACGGACGGCGAAACGCTGAGCGGCGGTACGTATACTTCTACGAATGCGGATGAAAACGCAATCCGCGCGGAGGGCGGCATCACGGCAACGCTGGAGGATGTAACGGTGGAGAAGACGGATGGCGAGGCTTCCAGCAACGACGCGAGCAGCTTCTACGGGTTAAATGCGGCGATACTCGCGCTTAACGGCGCGACACTGACCATCAACGGCGGTGAGGTAACCGCAACAGCAGAAGGCGCGAACGGCGTATTCGCTTACGACAGCGCAACAATTAACATTACGGAAACTGTAATTAGTGTTTCCGGCGGAAACGCGGGCGGCATCGAGGTTTCGGGTGGCGGCATCATGTACGCGAACAACCTTACAGTGAATTCCATTGTTAAGGCGGCGATTCGCAGCGACCGCGGCGGTGGTACGATGGTGGTGGATGGCGGCACATATACCACGAGCGGAAGTTCGGGTGCGCCAGCGATTTACAGCACTGCGGACATTACCGTGAGCAACGCGACGCTGACCGCGAACGACTCCGAAGCGGTTGTGGTGGAGGGATTGAATTCCGTGACGCTGACGAACTGCGTCGTCGTTACTCAAGTGCTGAAATATGTTTCCACACCAAGGGAGCGTCGAGAATAGTCATTTTATATATTTTAACTGCTATAAATGGAAGACAAAATGTTATAGTTGCCCTCAGAAGAGAGGTTATCCTGCAAGT
>CAYNFL010000018.1:2325-5974 GCA_964396465.1 uncultured Christensenellaceae bacterium | reverse complement strand
TATTTTCATTTAACAAACCCAATTTTCTGCCAATGCTGATTTTGTATTTCATTAAAGTCTTAAAGAACGATTCTAAAAACAGCACTTCAGAGTTGATTCAATATGCACACATATATAACAATTATTAAAATCGAAAAGTAATCTCGCCTGTTAGGCAGTTAATATTTGTTGAATTTTTAGGAAACACTAGAATCGTTACTGTATGTGGCAAGCAACAGATAGCCTACCAGTTGTTCTGAGGAGATAAATTTGTGTTTAAATGGTGGTCAACTAATAAAAAGAATATAGATACAAACTCAGGCTATGAGAGAAAAGTCATAAAGTTGGAGAAATCATTAGAATTAAATATAACTATTCTAAAGAATATATTCAACAATGACGAAACATTATTGTTCAGAATTCTAGAAAACCCTCAAAACAACAGGTTAAAATGTTGTATTTTTTTTATCGATGGTATGGTAGACAACGAAATAGTCGATAGAAATATAATCCAGCCAATCTTAGGTTATCAGTTCGAATATGAAGAAAAAATATCTATCGACTTCATGCAATACAAACTCATTGCTTCCAACAGTATAGAAAAAACCTCGGAACTTGATAAAATGCTTGAGTCTATCATCAATGGCGACACTTTGCTTTTAATGGATAATAGCGCTGAAGCATTGATTATCAATAGCAAGGGATGGAAAACACGTTCTATAGAGGAACCTATAACGGAAATGGTTTTACGCGGACCCAGGGAAGGTTTTAATGAATCTATAATGACCAATCTTACGTTGGTTCGAAGAAAATTAAAAACCACAGATTTAAAATTCGAATTTTTAAAAGTCGGAGAAAGATCAAATACAAAGACCTGTATATGTTATATGGAGGGAATCGCTAATGAAAAAATAGTAGACGAATTAAAAATCAGGTTAAGCAAAATTAATATTGACGGAATATTCGATTCCGGTATGATACAGGAATTGATAAAGGATTCTCCCTTTTCTCCATTTAAAACAATTGGAAGCAGTGAAAGACCTGACACAATAGCCGCCAAACTGATAGAAGGCCGCATTGCCCTGTTTGTTGACGGAACACCGGTTGTTATCTATTTACCATATGTATTTGTTGAGATTTTCCACGCAAACGAGGATTATTATATCAATTATTATTTTTCATCCATAAGCAGATTCTTGAGATTCCTAGCTTTTTTCTTATCAGTCAGTATTCCTGCGATATATGTTGCCCTGGTAAATTTCCATCAGGAAATTGTCCCAACCCCATTAATTATAAGTATAGCGGCTGCCAGACAAGATGTTCCATTCCCAACACCTTTGGAAGCAATTATTATGCTTCTGGTTTTTGAAATTCTTCGTGAAACATCCACACGTATGCCCTCATTTATAGGCCAGTCCTTGAGTATTGTCGGGGCATTGGTTATTGGGCAGGCCGCTGTGGAAGCGCGGTTTGTAAGCGCGCCCATTGTTATCATTACTGCTTTATCGGGTATTACAGGACTTATGCTTCCGCGTTCTAAAGGCGCAGTCATTATTACAAGATTTATTCTCCTTGTTCTCTCGTCAGTTATCGGGATATATGGCTATCTATTCGGGGTTTCGGGAATTATTATCCATTTGCATGGAATGAGATCTTTCGGGGTTCCGTATATGAGCAATTTTATGACTCTGCAGCCGCAGGATCTAAAAGATACTGTTATACGCGCTCCCTGGTGGTATATGAAACGAAGACCGAAGTTTATCGGCTGGAAAAACTATAACAGACAGAATTCAACGAGAAATACAAAATGAGAAAAATGTTTAGAGCAGTTCTCCTGCTTGCTGTCTTAATCAATACAATAACGCTTACAGGCTGCTGGAGTTATAGAGAAATCGATCAACTGGCGATTGTAACCGGAGTTGCCATTGATAAGGGTACGTCTGGAGACGGATATACCGTTACCGTTGAAATCATTAATTTCAGTTCCGGAGGGAAAGAGGCTAAGATTGGTGCGAAAATTTTAGAGGCAAGCGGGGAAACAATCTTTGACACAGTCAGGAATTTAATTCGGATCTCCGGAAAAAGGTTATATTGGGCGCATGCGGCGATCGTTATCATCAGTCAGGATAAGGCATTTCCCTCATAAACGATCATATCAATCAAACTCATATCGTGGAGAGAAACTCTTCTCATTTGAGATTTAACATCCGAAAGCGGCAACACTGCAATTTTTCCAGGCGCATCACCGCTTGCCATTGCATCCAAAACAATGACATATTTATAAGGTTTAATTGCTTCAAAACCGAATTCGAAATCGGTCTCCGCAATCACCACGTCGACGTTTTCTTGATTCAGGATGTTTCTGATCGCCTCCGCCACCCATAACCCAATGCCGTCATCCTTCATTATCCGGCTTCCGATTGCGATGACCGCTAAGCTTTTCATGGAACCACCTTAAACGTTTTTACTTCTTTGCCATGTGTATATACATGTGTCGCGCAAGATATGCACGGGTCAAATGAGCGAATGATTCTGCCCAGCTCTACAGGGTTTTCTTCATCTTCAACATAAGTGCCTGTTAGTGCTTTTTCTGCCGTACCTTTGATGTTCGCTGTCTGGGTTGAAAGATTCCATGCCGATGGCGTGATGATCTGGTACAGCGAAATGACTTGACCCGATATCTCAAGCCAGTGCCCCAAAGCGCCGCGCGTAGTGTCAATCAACCCCGCACCTCTGGCATTTTGGGGTACTTCATACTGGGATTGTGTAAAAACGCCGGGTAATAAATTGCTTAATAGCGTATCAATAATTCCCGCAATTTTCTTTGCTTCGAGAACCCTTGCAATCGTCCTATCCATTGTGGAAATGCCATGCTTGTATTCCCCGCTCAGCCATTGCCTTGCCAGCGGCCCCACTTCGCAAGGGTATCCATAGTATCTCGGTGCTTTGACCCAGGAATATGCTGTCCTCTTCTCCGGTTCATCGGGCGTCACAGTATCAAATGGGCGGTAAGTCCCCGGTGTATCTGAATAATAAGAGTATTGTGTATTCTCAGTGATGCCCTCTGGATTAAAAGGGCTTATTTTTCCGTTGATATATACAAGAGGGTCAACATACAGCGTTCCCAAGTCCTGATACCCATCAAAGCAGCCAAACGAAAGAAGGTCTTGATATCCGCCGCCGATATTATAATAATCGCTGTAATACTGTGCTATCAGATACGCATCGGGTATCATGCAGGCGTCAATGAACCCGCTGATATCATGCAATATGGATTTCATAGCAATGATTTTATCCACGGTAGCCTGCGCCGTGGTTCCCCCTATGAATACGCCATGATTATGAGGCGCCTTTCCGCCTAGTATAGCCAGCATCTTATGCGCATTACGGCTGAACGCCAATGAATCAAAATAGTGCTGTGCGACCAGATCGTTTTTATCCTTAGGCAATCTGAAATCCCTGCCATTCGCTTCAAACAGCGGTGAATAGTCGGGAAGAAGAATAAAGTCCGGGACGGTATACTGATAGAAATGGCGTATATGGTTTTGCAGAAACTCACATCCGTGTATGATATCCCGCAGATATCGTCCCTGCTCTGAAGGGATGACGCCGAAAGCCTGCTCCAAAGCAAGGGTTGACGCCATCGAATGGGCCGTGGAACATATGCCGC
>CAYNFL010000018.1:0-2315 GCA_964396465.1 uncultured Christensenellaceae bacterium | reverse complement strand
CCGCATATCCGTTCTGTAAAATACACCGCATCCATGGGCGGCCTGCCTTTAAGCATCAGCTCAAAACCCCGAAAAAGCAGGCCTTCTGTTCTGGCATCCACCACAATTTTATTCTCTACGTATGTTTCTATCTCCATGAACCCGCTTATACGCGTGACCGGATTAATAATTACTTTTTTCATGGCGTTCTTTCTTCCCTTGTCGTATTAAAACTGATAAACGGTTCCATCTGATCCGGAAAACCGAATTGCGCGCAGCCTATGCAAGGTGTGTTGTCTCCGATTGGCCAGTTGACGCGTTCATTCCATCTTCTGATGGGGCAATCTGTACGCGTGACAGGCCCGCGGCATCCAAGCTTGAACATGCACGTTTCTTCACCCAGCTTTTCGGCAAAAATGCCTTTATCAAAATACGAACGACGCGGGCATCTTTCGTGGATTGTCTTTCCATAGAATAAGGTGGGTCGGCCAGTGGCATCCAACTCCGGTTCTCCAAACAGCAAAATGTACGCTAGTGTTCCAAGAAACCAGTCCGGATTACATGGACATCCAGGCAGCTTAATAACCTTTCGACCAAGAACAGACTGTACGCTGACGCACTCTGAAGGATTGGGTCTAGCGGCCGACATACCCCCGTCCGAAGCGCATGTCCCCACTGCGATTACATGGGCCGCCGCTTCTCCAAGTCTTTTTATCGCATTATACGCGGTGACTCTTTGTCCCTGAGCGATACCGATGATATTATAAATACCGTTATTCTTTGTCGCGATGGCACCTTCAACTGCAAGAATGAATTCGGAGCCGATGACGCTGAAAAGCTGATCAATAGCCTTTGCTCCTTGCTTAACAATCAGACTGTTATCGTAGACAAATTGAACCATTTGGGATGCGAGATACTTAAAATCTGGATTATTCCCATCCAGCAGGGATATGATATTGCCGGAGCACCCGGTCAGTTCAAGCCAAACAAACTTTTTCCTTTGCAGTTGACCGGTCCTGATCCGTTCCCTGACACCTTGAACCATTGCGGATGCGAATCCAGAAGTGCATTCATAACAATCGTTCATCCTGCAACCTCCCCACCGGTTTCAACTTGCTTAATATGTCTTGATTGGCATGGCAGGAAGCAAATGCCGTGGTGACATCCTTACCAGCTTTCAGACCGAAATGAGTCGCAGCGGCCCAAGCCGGATTGTTTGTAACATCATAGACAATTCCATTTACGGCGACATATGCGGGATTGCCGCTCGTTCCATCATATTTTGATAGCTCGCTTATTGTAAATTCTTTAGGCTCGCCCTGAACAGGTATTGCAGCGGCATCATCAAATTCACTTCCCTGCAAAGTCATATTAAAAAGCTGTGACAATCGGTTGAGTTGTTCTTCCAGCCGCCTCAGCAAAGTATTCTTTGTCTCAATGTTAACTGAATAATACAGAAGATGAATCGTTTGATGAATCTCATGCATTATGGAATTAAAATAGTATCTTTTATTTTGATCCACAAGCTTCTCCTGACATAAATATACTGTTTAATTATATTTTTTAACGGTAAAGTTTATGTCTAATAACTGGATCGGATAATATTACAAAAACATCTTACTCATATAGAGCATATGATAAGTAGTAAGAAAATTGAAAGGAATGATGATTATGAATGATCGTTATGGGAGATATCCTTATGGCGATTCATCGCAAGGCAACTTTGGTTACATGGATAATAACAGAATGTATGCTTCCAATTCTAACAGACCGATGTATAATTCCGGTTCTCCTTATACAAGATTTGCTGATTATGGACCGCAGCCGTTTGTTGTAAATATTGAGGAGGTTACAAAGCAAAACAACACTTTTCGTACCGCCTTATGGACGGGTGAACATTTGCAGCTCACCTTAATGAGCATAAACCCCGGAGAAGACATAGGTTTGGAAAACCATCCTAATCTTGATCAATTCGTACGTATTGAAGAAGGTAGCGGTATTGTTAAAATGGGTGCGCAAAGAGATTACCTGGATTTCCAGAGAAATGTATCTGCTGAGTATGCATTTATTATACCTGCCGGGGCATGGCATAACCTGATCAATACAGGCAGGACTCCGCTAAAATTATATTCGATATATGCGCCACCACAGCATCCATTCGGTACAGTCCATGCGACAAAGGCGGATGCACAAGCTGCTGAAAGCCATCACGGATATTGATTTGCATAGTAGAAAGAAGTTATTTTGACAGCCTTCTATTATTAAAAAATAGAAGGCTTACTGTTGCCGCCGACGCAATCTGTCGAGAAACAGACGGTGCATAATGTCAACTGGCG
>CAYNFL010000017.1:14891-16611 GCA_964396465.1 uncultured Christensenellaceae bacterium | reverse complement strand
CGTGCGTCAGCAGTATATGCGTGACCTCTGTGATGCCGTAATAATCGAGATTCGCGCCGATCTTGTCGTAGTCTCCGCCCGCGTCCACGAGGAACGCCTTTTTGCTCGTATCCTGAAACACAATAAACACGTTGGACGCGAGTTCGCCGACTTGTATCTGAACAACCTTCATGGAGCCTCCGTCTAGTAAAGCTTTTTTGAATTGAGCAATATCGTCACCGGGCCATCGCAGCCAGCCTCAATCTCCATTTGGGCGCCGAACACGCCCGTGCTCACATTAAGCCCCGCTTCGCGCAGCATCGCCGCGCACCGCTCATACAGCGCCTCGGCCTCCGCAGGGGCAGCCGCCGCCGTAAAATCCGGCCTGCGGCCGTGCCGCGCGTCTCCGCACAATGTAAACTGCGACACGAGCAACGCCTCGCCTCCGATATCCGCAACGCTCAAGTCCATCTTTCCGTCGCGCTCGAATATTCTCAGCCCCGCCACCTTGCCCGCGATGTAAGCCGCATCGCTCTCCGTATCGCCCTTCTCCACGCCGAGCAGCACGAACAGCCCGCGCCCGATCTGTGAAAAGTGCTGACCGCCCGCTTTGAGCTTCGCGCGCAAAACGCGTTGTACCGCCGCGATCACGTATGCAGACGGAACACGTCCGTCACGCCGCTGATGCCGCGCATGCTCTTTTGTATTTCGCCAATCTGCGAGGTGGCCGAAATCGTAAGGCCGATCACGATGATCGCGACGCGGTTCTTGGACATGCGCGCGTTGACAGACGTGATCGACAATCCCATCGCGTAGAGCGCGTTCGATATCTCCGCGATCAATCCCGGGCGGTCCTGCGCGGTCACCTGAATCTCGACGTTGTAGCTTGATGCTTCCCTGTCCGACCATTGAACTTCGATCATGCGGCCGTACTCAAAGTCCGCGCTCGTGACGTTGGAGCAGTCGCTGCGGTGCACCGATACGCCGCGCCCGCGCGTGATGTAGCCCACGACATCGTCACCCGGTACGGGGTTGCAGCAGTGCGCGAAACGCACCACTATATCGTCGTAACCCTTCACGATTACGCCGCTGCTGACCCTGCCGTCTTTTCCCGCCGCGCGCCCGGCTTGCTGATGCGGCGCGGTTTTGTGAACGCGGCTGTATTCCTCGATGAGCTTGTGCAGTATCTGCCCCGTGGTGATACCGCCATACCCCACCGCGGCGTATATATCGTCGGTGGACGAGAACGTATACCGCTTGTATACGTCTTTAAGCCACTCGGGCTTGAACAGGTCTTTGATATCGTAGCCCTTGCGGCGCGCTTCCTTTTCGAGCATGTCGCGGCCTTTGACGATGTTCTCATCTTTGAGTTCGCGCCGGAACCAGTTTTTGATCTTGCTCTTGGCCTGCGTGGTCTTCACGACTTTAAGCCAATCGCGCGACGGCCCCTTGCTGGACGCGGAGGTCAGAATCTCCACGATGTCGCCCGACTTGAGCGTGTAAGAAAGCGGCACGATTTTGCCGTTCACTTTCGCGCCCGTGCAGCGGTTGCCGATCTCGCTGTGGATGCCGTAAGCGAAGTCGAGCGGCGTCGCGCCCTGTACAAACTCCTTGACGTCGCCCTTGGGCGTGAACACGTATACCTTGTCGGAAAAGAAATCGATCTTGAGCGTCTCCATGAACTCCCTGGAATCGCGCGTGTCGGTCTGCCACTCGAGCATCTCGCGCAGCCAGCCGAGCT
>CAYNFL010000017.1:0-14881 GCA_964396465.1 uncultured Christensenellaceae bacterium | reverse complement strand
GGTGTGGACCGCGTAGGCGAAGTCCACGGGCGTGGCGCCGACCGGCAGGTTGATGACGTCTCCCTTGGGGGTGAAGACGAAGATCTCCTTGCTGGTCATCTCGAAGCGCAGGGAATCCAAGAATTCGCCGGGATCGGCGGCCTCGCGCTGCCAGCTGAGCAGTTGCCGCATCCACGCCATCTCGTCGACCTCGGCGGGGTCGCCGTTGTGCTTGCCGCCGCCCTCCTTGTAGCGCCAGTGCGCCGCGATACCGTATTCCGCCGTGGAATGCATCTCGCGCGTTCTGATCTGCACCTCGAAAGGCCGGCCGTCCTTGCCCAATACGGTGGTATGGATAGATTGGTACATGTTCTGCTTGGGCACCGCGATATAGTCCTTGAAGCGCCCGGGGATGGGCTTCCACTCGGTATGCACCGTACCCAGCACCGCGTAGCAGTCGCGCACGGAGTTCACGACGATGCGCACCGCGATGAGGTCGTACACCTCTTCAAACGCGCGGTGCTTGTTGTATATCTTGTTGTAGATGCTGTAGATGTGCTTGGGCCGCCCCTCGACGTCCGCCTCCACGCGTATCTTCTTTAAAAGCGTGCGTATCTGCATGACCACCGCGTCGATATACTCCTTGCGCTGGTTGCGCGTCTCTTTGAGTTTGTCGGCAATCTCATGGTATGCTTTCTCGTCGATGTATTTGAGCGACAAATCCTCCAATTCCCATTTGATCGTATTGATGCCGAGCCGGTGCGCGAGCGGCGCGAATATCTCCAAAGTCTCCTTGGATTTCTCGATCTGCTTTTCCTTGCTCTGAAACTTCAGCGTCCGCATGTTATGAAGGCGGTCGGCAAGCTTTACGATGATCACGCGGATATCGCTCGCCATCGCCATGAACATCTTGCGCAGGTATTCGGCTTGGTGCTCCTCCTTTGAGAGGAAATCCACCTTGCCCACCTTGGTCACACCGTCCACGAGCAAGGCGATATCGTCCCCGAACTCGGAGCCGATCTGCTCCAGCGTGACGGGCGTATCCTCCACGATGTCGTGAAACAGCCCCGCCACGACAGTGGTGATGTCCATGCCGAGGTCAGCCAATATCCCCGCCACCTCGTAAGGGTGCAGGAAATAAGGCTCGCCCGAAAGGCGCTGCTGCCCCTCGTGCGCCAGCTTGGCGAACATATACGCCTTGCGGAAAAACGCCTGGTCCTCCGCACTGTATTTGCTTTTGATCTTTTCGGGCAGCAGTTCCGCCGCCCTGACGTCACCTTCCATGCACCATGTCCTCAATGCGCGCATAGCATGCGCTGCTCCGCAGTTCCTTTTTGGGCCCGGAGTGCGGGATCGCCTGTATTCTATCATCTTTGTCTTTTTCAATCAACTTAAGCTCAGCCAGTACGCGCAGCGCAAACGCGGCCTGCTCCTCACGTAAACCCATGCGCTTCTCGGGCGAATGTTCATCCGTTTTTTTACAGGCTGCGCTGAGCTTGCGATATGCGCCAAGCAATGCTTCGCGCTCCATAAAAAACGCGGCCGCATACTCGCGGTACGCTTCGCGCAGCGTTTCATCCCACAACGCGGTATCCGTCGCCGCGCCGACGCGCAGCACGCGTTCAAAACCTTGCGGGACCTTTGGCGCGATGCAGTTGCCCAATGAAAACGCAAGAGGGTCAAAAAGGCGCAGCCGCACGCCCTCCAGCGCCGCGGCAACCGCTTTTATACGCAGCAGCCTGCGCAGCGCGGGCTGCGTTGCCGCTTCTACGCACAATGAAAAGCGGCTTTGCGACAGCGCCGCTTCCAGCCTTTCGGCAAACGCGGCTTCACCTGCTTCCTCCGGCGCGTTTAAGGCAACCTCGTCCAAAAAGCGCTCCGCCATATACCGCCGGTTGGCCTCGATGAAACCATCCAGCAGCGCGTTGTCGAACTTGACGGCCAAGTCTCTCACGACGAGCTGCGGCTTGCCGTTGTAATCGTTGACGCACGGCTCACAGAGGAAATCGCAAACATCGGATACAAACGTCCGCGATGTTGTATGAAAGAAACGCACCGCATCGACTGACGCGCCGTTCTGACGCATCGTGAATTTCAAGTGCGATAAACCGTTCTTCCCCACAAAGCGCGCATCCTCGATACGCGCGCTCTTTACGAGCACTGCGGGCTTTTCGTTGCAGGCGCCGAAAGGCTCCAGCCTTTCCATATCCGCCGTGAGCTTTTGCGTGATGTCGCTTATGTGAAGCTCAAGATCGAACAGCTTTTCCGCTGTAAAAGCGCTCTCATCGTAATGGGATGATATATAACCGCACAGGTCGCGCCGCAATGCGTCCACGCCGCCTTGGCGCATCGTCAGCCCCGCCGCCTGCGCGTGGCCTCCAAACTTCTCAAACCGGTCGGAGAAAACGCTGAGCGCCTCGTATATGTTGATACCCCCCGCGCTGCGCGCGCTGCCCGTAAGCTTGCCCTCCGCGCCGCCCAGCAGCAGGCAAGGCCGCGTAAACTTTTCCGCGATCCTTGCGGCCGCGATGCCGACCACGCCGGGGTTCCATTCCGTATCGGCCAGTACGATCGCTGCGTCTCGGCAGTACCCGTTGTCCAGAACGGCGCGTTCCGCCGCGGACGCGATATCCTCCACTTCTTTCTTTCGAAGCTCGTTAAGCTCGCACAGCTTCTTTGCGGGGTACTCCAGCCCTTTGGACGGTTTCACCGCGCAAAACAGCGATATCGCACTGTCCGCGGTATCCATGCGCCCCGCCGCGTTGATGCGCGGCCCGAGCATAAAGCTCACGCCCTGCGAGTTGATGCTCTTCAGCGAAATGCCCGCCGCTGCCGCGAGCGCCGCAACGCCCGGCGAAGGGTCTTCGCGCAGCTTTTTGAGCCCCAGATGCGCAAGCACGCGGTTTTCATCGAGCAGCGGCATGATATCGGTGATCGTGCCGATCGCCGCAAGGTCGGCATACCTTAGCGCGTCCTGCAAAGATGACAGCGCACAGATCAGCTTGAATGCCACGCCGCAGCCCGCAAGAAACGAAAACGGGTAACCGCTGTCCGCCCGCTTGGGATTGATGATCCAAGGCGTATCGGGCAACGGATCGCCGCACTCGTGGTGGTCGGTCACGATCACATCCACCCCAAGCTCTTTTGCCAGCGCCACCTCCGCGATATTCGTGATGCCGCAGTCCACCGTGACGATCAGCGTCGTGCCGGAAGCCGCGATGCGCCGCACCGCGTCGGTGGAAAGCCCGTAGCCCTCCAAGTGCCGGTTCGGCGAGCAGATGTCCGCGTCTGCGCCCATGCCGCGCAAATGGCGGCAGAGCGCGCTGCCGCCGCAGATGCCGTCCGCGTCATAGTCGCAGAACACGCAGACCTTCTCGCTGTGCTGCAGCGCGAGGCGGATGCGCGATACCGCGCCTTCCATATCGGGCAGCAGCAGCGGGTCATGAAGCTGCGAAACATCCGGGTGCAGAAACGCGTGCGCCAAAGCGGGCGTATCCACGCCGCGGCGGCACAAAATCTCCGCCGCGGGAAGGCTCAAGCCCTCCGCGCGCGCGATCTCTTCGGCCGCCGATTTTAAATATGCTTCCTGTTCCCTGCGAACGAATACCTGCACGTTGCTCCTTTCGATATATGAAAAGCCTCTCCCGCTTTGGGAAAGGCTTTGCATGCAGCCGAAACGATACGATTTATGCCTTCTGACCCGCCGGTTTTACAGCCATCTTTTTGTGCGTCCGGCGGTCGTGCCAGTCCTCAAGACCGATCCATATCGGCGACGCGATGAATATCGAGGAATACGTGCCCGATATGAGGCCGACAATGATAGGCAGCGCGAACTCCTGAATAGAAGTTACACCGAATATGTACACCGCCAATATCGTGATCAGCGTCGTCAGCGAGGTGTTGATCGTCCTCGGGATCGTCTCGCGGATGCTGATATCGGCAACCTCGCTGCGCGTGAGGCCCTTCGCGCCCAAAGTCCGGTTGTTCTCGCGGATACGGTCGAACACCACGATGGTGTCGTTGATCGAGTAACCCACGATGGTCAAACACGCCGCGATTAACGAGCTGTTGACCGGTACGCGCGTAATGCTCATAAACGCAGTCATAATCAGCACGTCGTGAACGAGCGCGGCCACGCCCGCGATGCCGGAGAAAAACGAAAACCGGATTGCGATGTAAGCCAGCATGAGCGCGGAAGCAATGAGGATCGACAGAAATGCGTTCATCACGATCTCGCCCGACGTCACGCCGCCCACGCTTTCCATCTCTCCCGGGATCGCGTCGGGATATGTCTGCTGTATCGACGCGACAATCGCGCTGCGCAAATCTGCGGCATTCATATTATTTTCCGGTATACGGATAACCGCCTGCGTACCGTCTTCAACCGAAACAATCTGCGCTTTTAAAAGATCAACACCATTTTCGGATAATGCCTTTTCGATGACCTGTTGGTCGTATGTTTGTCCAATGTTAATGGTCAGAATGCTGCCGCCCGTGAAATCGATTCCGAGGTTGAGCCCGCCCGAAAATATCCCCACGACGAGCCCGGCGAGTACGATCAGACACGACAGTATGACAAAATATTTCGTCTTGCTTAAAAACAACATCTTCATACTATCTGCCTCCTTTCGCGGCGAGCTCCACGTCGCTCTTTCGTATCGAATACAGCTTCCTGTTTTGTACGTTAAGAATCAATATGATGTTCATCAACCACCTTGTGAGCACCACTGCGGTAAACATCGAGAGTATGATGCCGATCATCAGCGTATACCCGAAGCCCTTCACCGTACCAACGCCGAAGAACGCGATGACGATACCCGCAATGAACGTGGTCACGTTGGAGTCGATGATCGTGGTCATGGCTTTATGGAAGCCCGCCTTCATCGAGGCACCCAGCGTCTTGCCGTGCGCAAGTTCCTCCTTGAAGCGCTCAAATATGATGACGTTGGCGTCCACCGCCATGCCGATGCCAAGGATGATACCCGCAATGCCGGGCAGCGTCAACTGTATTTGGAATACCGCAAGCACCAGCACGATCAGGAAGATGTATACCGAGAGCGCGACACATGCCACAAACCCCGGCAGCCGGTAGTAAATCAGCATGAATACGAACAGCACTGCGACACCGATCATGCCGGCAAAGAGGCTCCTTTGCAGCGCGTCCGCACCCAATGAGGCGCTAATCGTACGGTTGTCGATCTCGTGCAGCACGAGCGGCAGCGCGCCCGACTCGATCTTGATCGCAAGGTTCTCAGCGCCTTCCGCCGACATCGGATTGCCGGTGCCGCCCGAAATAAAGGCTTCGCCCCCGGCGATCTCCTCTTGCGCGACCGGGCTCGATATCGCTTGGCCGTCCAGCTTGATATCGAGCGGCTTGCCCGTGGCAAAAGATTCCCTCGTCATCGCGGCGAACTTATCCGCCGCCGAGGAGTTGAACAACACCCTGACAACGTATTCCTGGCTCTTATCTGCATTCGTCACTACGTAGCGGGCTGCCTGCTTGACTTCCGCGCCTGTAATTTGCGCAACGCCGTTGATGTCGCAGAATTCCAAAAGCCCGGTATCGCTGATAAAGGCGGTAATTTCATTCGGGTTGTCCGAATTCGCCTGATTCGTTTCGTTGATGGGTATTTCCACACGGATGCGGCTGGTACCCTGCTGCACGATCGTAGCCTCGGTGTAACCTTTCTCATCCAAGCGGTTGCGGAGCACGCTCACCGTGGTTGCCAGTTTGGCCTCGTATTCTTCAGGCGTGAAGCCTCCCTGCTCCGTTTCATATACGGCATATACGCCGCCCGTCAGGTCGAGCCCGAGAGGTACTTTGCCGGGCAGCGGGCCGACATCATAGATGCCGACTGGAAAGCCCGCCATCAATAAAAATACGATCGCGCCAAAGGCCAGTACGATGATAGCCAGCTTCGCGATTTGGCGTTTCTTCATATTGTAAACGCGTCCTCCTTGTGCGAAAAAAATACAGCCAATGCAAACTCATATCATTATAACCGCGGGGTGTCTAATAGTCAACCGCGCCGGATAAAGCTTTTTTACGTTAAAATAAGGCGCTGGTCTTCACGTTCATTCATACTCTCATTGACAAGCACCGCTAAAAACTGTATCATTAATGTTGAACCTTTAGGTAATACTATGGTGAACCGGAAATTCGGTGTACGATAAGTATTATTAAAGAGGCTGTAAAATAGTATGGACAATCAGGGAAGCGGGTTTGACGGCGTGCAAAAGGAAACACTCGCGATCGTGGCAAAAGAGGTCATTACCGATATTTCTGCCAATATACACAAAAAGTACGGCAGTATCGATCTTCGAAAAGCGCCCGATCATGTGAACTATTCCAAGGTGGAAAAATACCTGCGTTCTGTCGGGGTGGAAATCACGCGGAAGATGTTCTTTACATACCTCAAGGAAAATCTTCTGCCGGGAGGCCACGAGGTTAAGAATACCCATTTCTCTTATTATACGAAGGAACAGATTATCTACTATATCCTTATCGACATGTTCAAGCCGATATTGCCGCTTAACAAGGTTAAAATACTTTTCACCGAAATGCTGCAACCCATGATTGCGGACATGGGGCTGGAAGCTACCTATCACGCATTACGCGAGACGACAGATTACATGGTTAGCAGATTTGAGGATACCGTTACGGGAGCGGTTGCCGAGGAAGCGCTGCGGATCAAACAGGCAGCCCTTCCGGGAGGCGTGGATGATTCAGAGCAAAGCGCCCGGCACAGGATCGCCCATTATACGAATTTAGTAACGCTGTGCATGGCCAAAGGCGCGCTGGATTTTTATAAGCACTCTCCCGATACCTTGCTGGAATGAATATGCAGAACCGAAGGTTCGGTGAACGGTCTCCGTCTTAAAAGTAATTTAGCCATGCAGCCTCTGTTAATTAACGGAGAAGGGAAGTGAACTAAATGTTTGATCCGTCAATACCCACACCGGAAGGTTCCGAAAACAGCTATATGCTTGCAACCATTATCGGCAAGCGGGCTGTGCAATTGATGAAGGGCAGTGATCAGTTAGCCGAATGCGATTCTGAGAATACCGTTACAATCGCAATCGCCGAATACAAAAAAGACAAGCTGACTTATACCAGCAAAGAACGCGATATACTGCGGCCCGTACGTAAATAATTGAGGTTTACCCTGTGCTTAAACCGCCGCGTTTCGTATCACGCGGCGGTTTTTTAGTTGGACAGCGTCAATCGAACAGACTCAACTGGCTGCTCTTCACCATGCCTTTGAGACACCCGTACTCGTCGAGTTTATCGATCACCGCGCACGATATGCCCGCGCGCTTTTTTAGATCCTCCACCGACACGAACTCCCCGGCATCGCGCGCGCGCGCAATGCCCTTCGCCGCCGCTTCGCCCGTGCCGGGCAGCGCGTTGAGCGGCAATCGCAGCCCGTGCTCCTCAATCAGGCAGCGCGTCGCGTCGCTCTTATAGAGGTCGCATGGTAAAAAATCGATGCCGCGCTCGATCATCTCGAGCGCTACCTCGAGTATCGTCGCCTGGTTTTCCTCCAGCGCCGTCGCTGCCTTTCCCTTGGCTTCGATCGCGGCGAGCCGCATGCGCACCGTTTCTCCCGAGTGCAGATATTGCGCGTCAAGGTTGTCCGCGCGTACCGAAAAGTACGTCGCGTAGAAAGCCTGCGGGTAATGCACCTTAAAATACGCGATGCGCAGCGACATCATCACGTACGCCACCGAATGCGCGCGCGGGAACATGTACTTGATCTTTTTGCACGAATCGATGAACCACTCCGGCACGCCCGCTTCGCGCATCGCCTTCTCCCATTCCTCTTTAAGGCCTCTGCCCTTGCGCACGGATTCCATGATAAAGAACGACATGCGCGCGTCCATGCCCTTTGCGACCAGATAGTTCATGATGTCGTCGCGCGTGCAGATCACCTGCCGCAGGTTCGCCTTGCCGCTTTGGATAAGGTCGTGCGCGTTGTTGAGCCAAACGTCGGTGCCGTGCGAAAGCCCGCAGATGCGCACGAGCTCGCCGATTGTCGTGGGCCGCGTCTCCATCAAAATCTGCCGCACGAACTTCGTGCCGAACTCCGGTATGCCGATGCTGCCAACTTCGCAGCCGAGTATCTGCTCGGGCTTTAGCTCCAGCGCTTTCAAAGACGAGAACAGCGAAAGCGTAGCCGCGTCATTGATCGGAATCGATTTGGCATCGATACCGGTCAGTTCCCCCAGCATGTGCAGCGCGGTCGGGTCGTCGTGGCCTAATATGTCGAGCTTGATGAGCCGGTCGTGCAGCGAATTGAAGTTATAGTGCGTCGTGATGCTGCCCGAGTCCTCGTCGTTCGCGGGGTACTGTATGGGCGTGAACTCGTGGATATCGCGCTCCTTGGGCAGTATGACGAGCCCGCCCGGATGCTGGCCCGTGGTGCGCTTCGTGCCGGATATGCCCTTTACCAGCCGGTCCACCTCGGCGCGGCTGGCCGTGATGCCCTTCTCTTGGAGGTAGTTCTTCACAAAGCCGTAAGCCGTCTGTTCCTTCACGCTGCTGATCGTACCCGCGCGGAACACGTGGTCGTGGCCGAAATAATCGAGTATAAACTGGTGGGCCTTGGCTTGGTATTCGCCCGAGAAGTTGAGATCGATATCGGGCACCTTGTCCGCGTCGATGCCCAAAAATACCGCGAAGGGGATGTCGTAGCCCTCCCGGCGGTACGGCGTGCCGCACTTCGGGCAGTTCTTTTCGGGCAGGTCGGGGCCGCAGGCAACCGCTGCCGTATCCACATTGAAATCGCTATGATGGCAGGAAGGGCAGACGTAGTGAGGCGGCAGGCCGTTGACCTCCGTAATGCCCGCCATCGTCGCGGCGAGCGAAGAGCCCACCGAACCGCGCGAGCCCACGAGGTATCCGTCGCTGAGCGAATGGCTGACGAGCTCATATGCGATATAGTACAGCACGTCGTAGCCGTGCTTAATGATCGCGCCCAGCTCCTGATCGAGCCGTTGTTGTACGTTTTCGGGAAGAGGATCGCCGTAAACCGCTTTGGCCGTATCATGGCACATACGCGAAAGTTTCTCCGCCGAATCCTCAATCGTGGGCATCGCGGTATCGTCGGGCAGCAGCCGTATCGTCTCGATCTGCGCCGCGATACCGCGCGGCACATCGATCACGACCTCTTCGGCCTTGTCGTCGCCCAAGTATTTAAATTCCGCGAGCATCTCCGACGTCGTGCGGAAATAGAGCGGCGCCTGGTTATCCGCGTCGGTAAAGCCCTGCCCGTGCATGAGTATGCGCCGGAAGTATTCGTCCTGCGGCTCCAAAAAATGCGCGTCGCCCGTCGCCGCGACGGGCTTACCGGTTTCCTCCCCGAGGCGCACGACGCGCCGCGTGATGTCGCGCACCTCCTCGATGCCGCGCAGCTTTCCTTCGCGCACCATAAACATATTGTTGCCGTCGGGCTGTACTTCAAGGTAATCGTAGAACTGCGCGATGTGTTTCAGCTCGCCGTCCGACGCGTAGCGCAGTATCGCCTGCACGATCTCGCCCTGCTCGCACGCGCTGCCCAATAGCAGCCCTTCGCGGTGGGAGGCCAGCATGGATTTTGTCACGCGCGGGCGACGGTAATAATGGTTCATGTGTGAATCGCTGACGAGCTCGTACAGGTTGCGCAGCCCCGCGGCGTTCTTGCACAGCAGTATGATATGGAACACGGGCAGCGTCTTCTCATCAACAGAGGGCACCTTTTCGGGCGTCTGTTTCGCCGCGTCCATGCAGATCTTCATGAGCTTCGCGGTCGCTTCCGCGTCGTCGAGCGCGCGGTGGTGCCGAAACTCGATTCCAAGATCCGCCGCGAACTTGCCGAGGCTGTAGCTGCGGTGCCCCGGCAGCACGCGTTTGAACAGCCACAGTGTATCGAGGCACGGATTGTCAAAGCGGATACCGTAATCCGCGCCATGCGTATAGATGAAGCTTAAGTCGAAAGCGGCGTTGTGAGCGGCGAGGTGGGTATCCCCCGCAAACTGCTTAAACATCGCGAACGCTTCGCCCATATTGGGCGCACCCGATACCATTTCGTCGGTGATGCCCGTTTTCGCGGTGATCTCCGCGCTGATGGGCATGCCGGGATTCACGAACGTGCGGAAGGTTTCCGCGATCTCGCCGCCTTTTAATCGTACCGCGCCGATTTCGGTGATGCCGCACTTTTTGGGGTTAAGCCCCGTCGTCTCCAGATCGAACACGACATACTCGTCGGCGAACTCCTCCTGATAGACCTCGCCCGTATCGTCGATCATGTAGGCTTCCATGCCGTATATCACTTTGACGCCGCTCTTTTTAGCCGCGTCAAACGCGCGCGGGAACGCCTGCACCACGCCGTGGTCTGTGATCGCGACAGCCTCGTGCCCGAACTCCTCGGCGCGTTTTACTACGTCCGCTTCGTCCGCCACCGCGTCGAGCGCGCTCATGTTGGTGTGCAGGTGCAGCTCGACGCGCTTGACTTCCGCCTCGTCGCGCCGCTTCACCGCCTCCGCTTCCTCAATGCACTTGACGGAGATCGTAATCTCGCGCGAGTACGCGTCGTAACCCGCCGTGCCCGTCACGCGCACCGCGGGCGCGGAGCTGAGCCGCCGCTTGATTTCCTCGCACCCCTCGCGCGGCACAAACGCCTTGCATGTAACCGTGGAAGTTAAATCCGTCACGCCGAATACCACGATGGATTTTTTGCCGCGCGATTCGTTTTTGATATCGAACGATTTCACGTCGGTCACGCCGCCCGAAACAGCGCAAAGCCCCGTCGTTTCACCGATATCGCGCACGGCAATCGTCTCGCATTCGATCTTTTTGCCGTGTATCGTACCGGACTTTTTCTGCTTTTCCCCAGCAGTCTTCTTCTCCGGCTTAGCCTGCGCGGGCTTGCTCCCCGCGGCTTTCTTCCCCTCCGGCGGGTTTGGCTTGGCGGCCTCCTCCCAAGGCGGCGTGTCCGCCGCGTCTTGCGGCCGCCTTTTATTCTCAGGCTTTTCCTTTGGCACAGGCCGCGCTTTGCGCGTTATTTTCTTATCCGTGGTGCCCGCGCGCACGATATATTCCGTCCCGAAGCTGCGCTTCATATAGCCGCCGATATATTCGGCGAGGCCGGAGCTTATAAACAGTTCCTTTCCGAACGCGTCAGAAAAATCGATATGCAGCGCGCCGCCTTCCACACGCAGTTCCGCGCGCTGCAGGAAAGGCGCGAGCGCGCGGTCCTTCGCGCACAGCAGCTCTCTTGCATGCGCTGCCATGCTTTCGGACGGCATCCGTTCCGCGTCCCGGTAAGCGACCACGGGCAGCGCGTGCGCGCCCAGCGCGCCGCGCACAAACCGCTCAATTTCAAGATACACCTGCGCGGGCAGGGGGTTGCTTTCGAAGCGCGCGAAATATTCGCCCTTTTTAGCGTCATGCTGAATTTTGATAAAGCGAAGATCAAAGCTGTCGCTGATTTGAACGCTGCTTTTCAGCGCGTCAAAAAATTCCCCCTGTTTCAAAGCGCCCTCCGATGATTCACCTGTTGAATATCATAACGCATACGGTGTCCGTATTGCGGGATAACGGGCGATGGAATTTTGCGCATCTGCTTAAAAATGATCAACCACGTATTTTTCGAACTGCGTAAAAACGTCCGCCTCGGTTCCGGTACAGATGAGCGCCCCTTTGGCAAACAACGCGGCTTTGCCGTCGCCGCCGCCCGCGATGCCGATGTCGGCATGCTTCGCTTCCCCCGGCCCGTTGACGATGCATCCCATCACCGCCGCGACGACGGGCTTGTCCATGCTGACGAGCAGCGTCTCTGCCTTGCGCGCGAGCGCGGCGACGTCGATGCTTGTCCGCGCGCATGTGGGGCAGCTGATGACCTCCGGGTAAAACGTGCGCACACCGCACGATTGCAGTATGCGCTTTGCCGCGCCGATTTCCTGCACGGGGTCTCCCGTGACCGATACGCGCACGGTATCGCCGATGCCTTGAAGCAGCAGCGCGCCGAGGCCCGCCGCGGATTTGATCACGGCGTTCTCATACGTCCCCGCCTCGGTGATGCCGATATGCAGCGGCGCGTCGCATTGCGCCGAGAATATCCGGTTTGCTTCCACGTTCGTGGGCACGCTCGAGGCCTTGATCGAAACCACCACGCGGTCAAAGCCCATATCATAGATTCGCCGCGTCCAATTGAGCGCGCTTTGCGCGAGCGCCTCCGGGCAAGGGCCGCCATATTGCGCTGTCAGCTCCGGCTCCAGCGAACCCGCGTTGACGCCCACGCGCAGCGCGGCGCCGTTTAACCTTGCGCAGTCCAGCACGCGCTTAAGCGAGCCGTGCAGGTTGCCCGGGTTGATGCGCACCTTGTCCGCGCCGCTTTCAATCGCCAGCACGGCAAGCCCGGCATCAAAATGCACGTCCGCGACCAGCGGTACGCGCATGGTTTTTTTGATCTCTTTGAATGCGGGGGCGCACGCTTTGGAATAGAACGCGCAGCGCACCGCCTCACACCCCGCTTGGGTAAGCGCTTCAATCTGCGCCGATGTGGCCGCAGCGTCCGCGGTGTCGGTGTTCGTCATGGATTGTATCAGCACGTCCGCGACGCCGCCGATAAAAACACCGCCGACGGGTATGCGCCGCGTGCTTTTTCTCATGGGCCGAAACCCCGGACGATATCCTTATAGATGAATATGATGCCGATGACCATAAGCAGCGCGAAGCCGATGAAATGGATGATTCCCTCCACGTTGCGCGGCACGGGCTTGCGGAATATCTTTTCGATCGCGATGAATATGAGCCTTCCGCCGTCCAACGCGGGCAACGGCAGCAGGTTCATCACCGCGAGCCCCGCGCTGATCGCAGCGCCAAACGCGATCACGTATTCGAAGCTGTTCCTCAGCGCTTCGCCGAGCGCCGCGGTGATGCCGACGATACTGGATATGCCGGAAGTGTCGCCCGTCTTCACGATATTGAACAGTCCGATGATCGTATACTTTAGGTTTAAAAACAGCCATTTAAACGACAACCCGATTGCTTCAAAGAAACCGAAATAAACGCGGTCGTAGTTGACCAATATGCCAATCTGGTTGCCGTTAAAAGTCACCGTTTGTTCGCCGCTGTCAGTCTGATAAGTATATTGATAATTGTCGTATTCTCGGTATGGCACCGCAAATGAGAGCACCTCGCCGCCGCGCTGCACAGTGACATTAAAATACTGGTTATCGCCCGCCGCTTTGCCGATGCCGTATTCGATGGACAAGTCCTGTTTAACGCCGTTTACTTCGAGAAATATGTCGCCTTCCTGCAGGCCTGCCGCTTCCGCCGGGCTGCCCGGAAGCACATCGGAGACGGAGATATCATAATCGCCGAAAGCGCACAGCATGATGACCGCGAGTATGAGCGCGAATACGATATTGTAAACCGGCCCCGCGGCAATCGCCAGCGCGCGGCGCCCCGCGGGTTGGTTGTTGAATGCGAGCTTTGCGTCGCTCTCCTCGTCCTCGCCGTAAAATTTATTATACCCGCCGATCGGAAACCAACGGATGGAATATATAATATCGTTCTTAACCCAGCTTTTGATCTTGGGGCCAAACCCGATAGCGAACTCTACGATTTTAATTTTGCACGCGCGGCCGATGCTGTAGTGGCCAAACTCGTGCACCAGTATGATGATACAGATGATCAGTATCGCGCCGATGGTGCTGAGAATCGTGACGATTGTGTTCAAGCCTTCGCCTCCTTTTATCTCATTATATCACAGGGGCGGCGGCAAAATACGTACAAATTTAAAAATGGTTGTAAACATATTCTTTCACCTGCCGGTCGGTGTTGTAGATGCCGATCAGCGATTCGCCCGGCAAATCTGAGAATTTATCCATCGCGTGCACGACGCAGCGCTCGATGTCGCCGAAGCGGATGCGTTTCTCCAAAAACAGCTCCACGGCGGCTTCGTTTGCCGCGTTCATGATGAGCGGCAGCGCGCCGCCCGCCGTAATCGCGTCGATGGCGTGCTTTAAGCACGGGAACTTTTCCATATTCGGCGCTTCGAACGTGAGGTGTTTCAGCGCCGGGAAATCCAAATGCCCCACAACGCTTTGAAGCCTTTCGGGATGCCCGAACGCGTATTGTATCGGTTGACGCATATCGGTCGGTCCCATCTGCGCGATCACCGCGCCGTCGTTATATTCGATCATGGAATGGATGATGCTCTGCCGGTGTACCACGACCTCGATCTTCCTCGGGTCAACGTCGAACAGCCACCGGGCTTCGATAATCTCGAGGCCCTTGTTCATGTAGGTCGCGCAGTCCACGGTGATCTTTCTGCCCATGCGCCAGTTGGGATGCCGCAGCGCCTGTTCCACCGTCGCCTGCTCGATCAGCTCTTTCGTCCAGTCGATGAACGGCCCGCCAGAAGCGGTCAGGAGAATACGGGAGAGCCCGCGCGTGTCCGTGCCGCAAAGGCACTGGTAGATGGCGCAAAGTTCACTATCCACCGGAAACAGCTCGGATTTGCTCTTTTTGAGCTTCTCGCGAACGATATGTCCGCCGCACACGAGTGATTCCTTGTTGGCGAGCGCGACGTTGACGCCGCGGTCGAGACACTCGATGAGCGGCGGCAGCCCCGCGATGCCCACCACCGCGATCAATACGATATCAGGGTCGCCGAAGCTGCAAGACTCAAGCAGCCCTTTGATACCGTAGCCCACCTGCGTGCCTTTGGGCAGACTGCGTTCAAACTCCGCGTCACCGCTGCAGCCCGTAAGGCCGATATATTTAACGCCGAACTTTTCGGCCAGAGTCGCAACCTCAGCGCTGCTGCTGTGCGCGGTCATTGCTGTCACGCAAAAGCGTTCCGGTTCCCTTTGGATGATGTCCAGCGCCTGCCGCCCGATTGAGCCGGTCGCG
>CAYNFL010000016.1:0-16668 GCA_964396465.1 uncultured Christensenellaceae bacterium | reverse complement strand
AGAACAGGGTATGCCAAAGTATGAATTGGTAAAAGACTACATCAAGCATCTGCTGAAGGAAAATGTGATTGCCTTCGGAGGAAAGCTTCCATCAGAACATGAGTTGATGGATAAATTCAAAGTAAGCAGGCATACGATCAGGCAGGCATTCGGAGAATTGACAAGCGAAGGATATATATATAAAGAGCAGGGCAAAGGAACGTACAGCAACTACCGGAGGGATGCAAAGCATAAACAGATCATTGCGGTTCTGACAACCTATATCGCAGGATTCGTCTTTCCGGGTATTATATCGGGGATTGAGCAGACGTTATCCGACGAAGGCTATATGATGCTCCTGTCCAATACCAACAACATCAAAGAGCGGGAAGCGCAGTATCTGACGAGTATTTTGGATCATAACGTGGTGGGCCTCATCATGGAGCCAACGAAAAGCGCGCGGCAGAATACCAATCTTAAGCTTTTGGAAGACATCCGCAGTAAAGACATCAAGTTTGTATTTATTAACGCGTACTATGACAACTTTGACAGCTCGTATGTGCTGCTTGACGATTACAAAGGCGGATTCATCGCAACGGAGTACCTCGTTCAGCTGGGGCACAGGAAGATCGCCGGGATATTCAAGACGGACGACAAGCAGGGGGTCAACCGGAAGAGCGGATTTTATGCGGCAATGGAGAAGTACGGTGTAGCGGTAGAACCGGACTTTATAGGAGAATATGAGACGTCCAACATGTATGACTTTCCGTACATGTTCGCACAATCGTTGCTGAGGAAAGATAACCGACCGACCGCGTTCTTCTGCTATAACGACACATATGCGCTGATGGTATTTCGGGCGATTCGGGACGCAGGGCTAAAAGTGCCGGATGATATCTCCATTGTGGGATATGACGATTCCCTTTCGATGATGCAATCGGACATAAAACTGACCACCATATCGCATCCGAAGAAAGAAATGGGCATACAAGCCGCCAAATATATGATCGATATGCTGGACGGGCGGCTGGAGCGGCCTCAGATGATTTACCACCCTGAATTGATTGTCAGGAATTCATGCAGAAACTTATAATTTTTTTGTGGCCTGACATGTACATACAATATAAATAGGGAATGCTCGTATCTATCAGAGAGGCATCCAACCGAAAGACATTTTGTTTAAGGCATAAGCCTTAAAATATATTATTTAGGAGGAAGAGTATGAGGACTCTGAAATGTTCATTGGTTTTTATTCTTGCGTTGATCATGGCATTCGCACTCGTAGCGTGCGGACAGCCAGCGAAAAAGGAGGGCGACCTGATTTCAGTCGGATTTGCACAGGTTGGCCACGAGTCCGATTGGCGCATGGCGTCCACCGGCTCCGTACAGGATGCATTTTCTGAGGAGAATGGATTTAACCTCTCGTTCGTCGACTGCGACAACGACTCTGAGGCACAGATCGCAGCGGTACGCCAGTTCATTCAGGACGACGTGGATTACATCGTAATCGACCCAATCGTTTCCACTGGCTGGGACACGGTATTGACAGAGGCTGAGGCTGCAAAGATTCCGGTTATCGTCATCGATCGTACAATCGAAGATTCGGACAAGTATGTAACATGGGTTGGTTCCGAATTTATGAATGAAGGCCTTGCGGCCGGCGCATGGTTGAAAGATTATGCGGCGTTAAAGGGTATTACGGAACTGAATATACTCGTAATCGAGGGAACCACCGGTTCCTCCGCCCAGATCGGCCGTACCGATGGATTCAAGAAGTATGCCGACGATAACGGCTGGACCATCCTCGACTCGCAGACCGGCGACTTCACCCAAGAGGGTGGGCAGCAGGTCATGGAATCCTACTGTAAGACCTATGAAGGCCAGTACAATGTGGTCGTATGCCAGAACGATAACGAAGCGTTCGGCGCGATGGACGCGATGGATGCGGCCGGTGTCTCCTACGGCGTTGACAAAGATGTCATTCTGATTTCTTGGGATGCATGCAAAGCTGCTCTTGCAATGGTACAAGAAGGCAAGATCAATGCTGACTTCATGTGCTATCCTCTGCAAGGGCCAGACTGCGCGGCGATCATTGACAAGCTGTCAAAGGGTGAAGATGTTCCCAAGCAGACGTTCATGACCGAACCGTGGTATGTTGCAGAAGATGCACTTAAGTCCATCACCTATGTCAACAACGCTGGTGAGGAAGTCACAGAAAATTTGGTTTACGTCACTGAAGAGGTGGCTGCGAACGCGCCCTATTGATGAAGAACGCTTAAGCAGCGACGATTCCCGTTAGGGGGAGGCCTTCCCAGCCTCCCCTTTTTACGGGGTACCTGAATGCAGCTTTTTGTGCTGGTTTTAAGGAGGAGATGGCATGGCGGAAAAAAACATACTGACGCTGCGGGAAATTGATAAATCGTTTCCCGGTGTAAAAGCACTTGACCGCGCACAGTTGACGCTGCGCAAGGGGGAGATTCACGCGCTGATGGGCGAAAACGGCGCAGGCAAATCCACATTAATCAAGTGCCTGACGGGGGTATATGAGCGCGATGGCGGCGAGATTCGTATGGAGGGAACGGAAGGGAACCTCTTTATTCATTCCACGCAGGAAGCGCAGAATAAGGGTATCGTTACGGTTTATCAGGAAGTGAACCTCTGCCCGAATTTGACCGTTGCCGAAAACCTGTTCATTGGCCGGGAACCCAGAACCAAACTTGGATTCATCGACTGGAAAGCGATGAACCAGCTGTCCAGAGAGATTATGAACGAGCACCGGTTTGATTTCGATGTAACAAAACCGCTTGGGGATTATTCTCTGGCGGTGCAGCAATTGATTGCAATTGCGCGCGCAGTGGATATTGAAGCAAAGGTGCTCATACTCGACGAACCGACTTCTTCTCTGGACGAAAAAGAAGTGGAAAATCTGTTCACGCTGATGCAGCAGCTCAAGAAAAAAGATGTTGCGATACTTTTCGTGACACATTTTCTGGAGCAGGTCTACAAAGTCGCCGATCGCATTACTGTGCTGCGAAACGGTGCGTTTGTCGGAGAATACGAAATTGCGGAGCTTCCGAGAATCAAGCTTGTCGCGGCGATGCTCGGGAAGGATTTAGACGACCTCGCGGCAATCAAACCGGAAGGCGGAACGGAAATCAAAGAGAATGTAATCTTGAAAGCAGAGGGTTTATCGCATAGCGGCAAGATAAAACCGTTTGATTTTACCATAAATGAAGGTGAGGTTGTCGGCGTAACCGGGCTGCTCGGTTCAGGACGATCGGAAATGGTGCGCTGTATCTATGGCGCGGACCGCAGCCAGACGGGAAAGTTAACTTTCAAAGGCAAGAAAATGAAATTCAAAGCGCCGATCGACGCGATTAAAGCGGGCATGGGGTATCTGCCGGATGACCGAAAAGCCGACGGCCTGATCAGCGAGTTGTCTGTCAGAGAGAATATCATTCTGGCGCTCCAAGCAAGAGGAGGCTTCTTCAAAATGATGCCTCGTGATAGGCAGGAGAAGCTGGCGAATGAGTTTATCGATCTGCTCCAAATAAAAACGGCTTCCATGGAAACAACCGTCAGCCAGCTGTCAGGCGGCAACCAGCAAAAAGTCATACTTGCGCGCTGGCTATGCACGAAGCCGGACTTTTTGATATTAGACGAGCCGACAAGGGGAATTGACGTCGGTACAAAAATAGAATTTCAGAAGCTAATACTCAAGTTTGCGATGGAAGGCATGAGTATCATCTTCATTTCTTCGGAGATTGAGGAGATGCTTCGCACCTGCAGCCGTATGTGCGTAATGCGCGACGGTGAAAAAGTCAGCGAGATCTCCGGCCTGATGACGCAGGAAAGCGTTATGAACGCGATCGCGGGGGGTGAATCGAATGCGTAAACTGCTTGGGAAGGTAGCGGGGCACAGACTATTCCTGTCGTTTTTCTGCCTTCTGCTGGTATTGCTGGTCAACTTGATCAAAGACGTGAGTTTCTTTGATATTTCAATCAACGAACAAGGGGTTCTTTTTGGCCGTATCATTGACATTCTGAACCGCGCCAGCGAAATCGCGATACTGGCAGTGGGTATGACATTGGTCATTGCGGCTTCCCGCGGGCCTGATATATCCGTCGGCTCTGTAATGAGCCTTTCCGCCTGCTTTGGCTGCATGCTGCTCGCCGGGTTTGGCGTCAAGTCCACTTCGGATCTCCAAATGCCAATGTTTCTTGGTATCTTAGGTGGCATATTGATGGGCGGCGTGGCCGGCGCGTTCAACGGCACACTGGTTTCCAAGCTGAAGATACAGCCGATGATTGCGACGCTGATTCTATATACGGCCGGGCGGGCGATCAGCTTATTGATATGTAACAACATGATGATCTATATCCGCTATGAGCCCTATAAGTACATGGGCAACTTTATGAAATTCGGCGATTGGACCTGTCCGGTTCCAACCTCTATTTTCATTACGGTAATTGCGATCGCAATTGCGGCTGTCATAATAAGAAAGACAACGCTGGGTCTCTATGTGCAATCGGTCGGCGTTAACGGACGCGCGTCCCGGCTGCTGGGGATTAACTCCAACAAGATTATCTTTATGTGCTTCGTGGTTTCCGGGCTTTGCGCGGGCCTTGCAGGCACGGTCAGTTCCTCCAGAATCTATTGCGCCGATCCAAACAGTATCGGCAAAGATTACGAACTGGACGCTATACTGGCGGTAGCGCTTGGCGGCAACAGCATGGGCGGAGGCAAATTCTATCTATCCGGTTCGATCGTCGGCGCGTACACGATTCAGGCGATCACCGTGACACTGCTGGCAATGGGCGTTTCCACGGATCAAGCGCCTGTGATTAAAGCAATCATCGTCCTTGCGATCGTTGCGGTTCAGTCTCCGGTGTTTAAAGAATGGTTTACGGGATTTAGAAATCGCCGTCGATCATCAAGAATAAAAAGCCCCAGCCAAGCAATGGGGTTAGGCGAAAGAGGTGATATGTGATGAAAAGTAAAAGAAAGCTGAACAGCAATACGGTAATGATACTCATCACGATTGCGCTGTTTTTCCTCATGTACTTCATCGGCTGCATGATATATCAGGATAAAGGCTTTGGAAGGTTCCAGACGTTTCTGAACGTGTTGATCAATAACTCGGGCCTGCTCTGTATCGTCTGCGGCATGACCTGCGTTATACTGACAGCCGGCATCGATATCTCCGTCGGTTCCCTCGTCGCCATGGACTGCATGCTGCTCGCCGCGGGTATGACCGCCGGATACGATTGTATTCTGCTGCTCGTGCTTGTTTTGGTAATCGGCGTGGTCTTTGGGCTGGTGCAGGGGTTCTTCATCAGTTATCTGAACATACAGCCATTTATCATTACCATGGCCGGGCTGTTCTTCGCGCGCGGCATGACGGCTGTGATCAGCACTGAGCAGCTTTCCATCACGCAAGAAAACAATCCGCTGTTTTACTCGTGGGCGAACTTTTCGATCAACCTCCCGGAATTTTTGGGATATGTCAACAAAAAGGGAGTGCCGATGATACCCTTCATTTATCCCAGAGTCATCATTGCGCTTCTGTGTGTGCTTGTGATATATATTATGCTGCGGTATACAAAGTTTGGCCGTGCACTATACGCTGTGGGCGGTAACGAGGTTTCCGCAAAAATGATGGGTTTGAACGTAAGAAGCATTAAACTGAAAGCGTACATGCTCTCGTCGGTTCTATGCTCCATAGGCGCAATATGTTACAGTATGAACACCATGTCCGGCTCCGTGCAACAGGCAACGGGCCTTGAAATGCAGGCCATCGCCGCCGCCGTGGTCGGCGGAACGATGCTCACGGGCGGTATCGGAAATGTGGTCGGTTCGTTCTTCGGTGTGCTGATCATCGGCACGATGACCACGTTGATCAATACCAATGGCAAATTACCCTCGGGTTGGTCGGATGTCGCAATCGCGGCGCTGCTATGTATGTTTATCGTGCTGCAGGCGGTATTCGCCGCGATTAAAGAAAGAGCGGGAACTAAAATATCTTAACGGAAGTATAAAGCGTTTGATTAAGGCACAAGGTTCGCGTACGAATGAAACGCGCGAACCTTGTGAAATCGCGAATCGTTGCCGATGTGATAAACAAATCAAAATAATTTTTAGTTTTTTAGATTACCTTTATTGGCAGGGCGGTTATGAAATGGAGGAGTTGTGGCATGCAGCAGGTGAAAAACGGGATAAACAGCAACGAAACATATCTTGGAATTGAATTCGGTTCAACACGCATCAAAGCGGTATTGATCGGTAAAGATCATGAACCGATCGCTTCCGGAAGCCATACTTGGGAAAACCGCTTTGAGGGCGGCGTATGGACGTACTCATTGGATGATATTTGGGAAGGCCTGCGCCATTGCTACACGGAATTATCCGCAGATGTGCTGGCCAAATACGGCGTGCAATTAAGCAATGTAGGTGCGATCGGCATATCCGCCATGATGCACGGATACATGGCGTTTGACGGCGCGGGAAACCTGCTCGTGCCGTTCCGCACGTGGCGCAATACCATCACCGGCGAAGCCGCAAAGAAACTGACGCAGCTGTTCGGGTTCAACATTCCACAGCGCTGGAGCATCGCGCACCTGTATCAGGCGATGCTAAACGCCGAGCCGCATGTGGAGAATATCCGCTTCCTGACCACGCTGTCAGGATATATCCATTGGCAGTTAACCGGAGAAAAGGTGCTGGGCATCGGCGACGCTTCCGGCGTGCTGCCGGTCAGCAACGCCACGCGGCAGTACGACGCCGATATGGTGAATAAATTTAACGCGCTTACTGAAAAATATTCATGGAAGCTTGCGGGCATATTGCCGGCAATAATGGTTGCGGGAGAAAACGCAGGCGTTCTGAGTATAGAAGGCGCAAAACTGCTTGACCCCACAGGCACGTTGAAAGCCGGCATACCGATGTGCCCGCCCGAGGGCGACGCGGGCACCGGCATGGTCGCCACCAACAGCGTGCGCCCGCGTACCGGCAACGTGAGCACGGGTACGAGCGTTTTTGCGATGGTAGCGCTGGAAAAGTCTCTGTCCAAGGTATATGAACAGATCGACATGGTCACCACGCCCGCGGGCGATGCCGTTGCAATGGTGCACTGCAACAACTGCACGGGCGACCTCGACGCTTGGGTGAAGCTGCTGGGCGAAGCAGGCGCTCTGCTGGGCGCGGAATTCGATACGCGCACGCTGTACACGAAGCTGCTGAATAAAGCGCTTACAGGCGACGCGGACTGCGGCGGCCTGCTGTCATTCAACTACATATCGGGCGAACACATCACCGGTTTTGAAGAAGGCCGCCCCTTGTTTGTGCGCATGCCGGATGCCTCATTCTCCCTTGCCAACTTCATGCGCGCACATCTGTATTCCGCGTGTGCGTCGCTGAACATCGGCATGAAGATATTGATCAATGAGGAGGGCGCGGCGCTGGATTCCATCACCGGCCACGGCGGTTTCTTCAAGGACGCAAACGTCGGCCAACGTATCATGTCCGCCGTGATGGGCGCACCCGTCACCGTAATGGCAACAGCGGGAGAAGGCGGGCCATGGGGGATAGCGATACTCGCGGCCTATATGATGAACAGGCAAAATTGCTCGCTGCCCGATTACTTAAGCAACCGCGTGTTTTCAGGCAGCAAGGCGGTAACCGTGGCACCGGATGCCGCGGATATCACGGGATTTAAAGCGTTTATGCGGCGGTACGAGGCAGGACTTAACACAGAAAAAACAGCCGTAGAATCATTACAATCATTATAATCATTACAATCAATACAAAAAGGAGTTTGACATATGACGAATCAATTTTGGTTTGTGGTCGGATCACAGCACCTCTACGGCCCCGAGGTATTAAAGGAAGTTGCCGCTCACGCGAAAACGATGGCGGATGGATTTAACGCGGATAGTCTCATCCCTTTTGAGGTTAAGTTCAAAGGCGTCGTCACAACGCCGGACGAGATCAAAAAGGTATGCGTCGATGCCAACAGCGACATGGAGTGCGCCGGAGTGATCACGTGGATGCACACATTTTCGCCGAGCAAGATGTGGATCGGCGGGCTTACGATACTGAACAAGCCGTATCTGCACATCAATACCCAGTTCAACCGCAATCTGCCCTTTGATACCATCGATATGAATTTTATGAATACAAACCAGTCGGCGCACGGCGACAGGGAGCATGGCTTCATCACGGCAAGGCTTCGGATGAAGCGCAAAGTCATCTGCGGATATTGGGAGGACGTATCTTTCCGGGGCAGGGTAGGCGGCTGGATGCGGAGTGCTGCGGGCGCTATGGCGAGCAAAAGCCTTAAAGTGATGCGGCTTGGCGACAACATGAGGTATGTGGCGGTCACCGAAGGTGATAAGGTACAGGCAGAAAAGGACCTGGGATGGAGCGTTAACACGCATGGCGTAGGCGCCTTCGTGCAGAAGGCCAACGCCGTCAACGATCATGACATTGACCAAAAGATCGAAGAATACAAGGCCAAATACGTATTCAACACGGATAACATGAACGCTGTACGCTATCAGGCGAGACTTGAGATTGCACTTGAGCAGATGCTTAAGGAAGGCGGCTTTAGCGCCTATACGGATTCGTTCGAGGATCTTTACGGCCTTGAGCAGCTTCCGGGCCTCGCCTCGCAGAACCTCATGAGCAAGGGCTATGGCTTCGGCGCCGAGGGTGACTGGAAGCAGGCGGCGCTGCAGGCCGTCATCAGCGCGATGTCGCAGGGGCTTACCAAGGGGTATACTTTCATTGAGGACTACACCTACCATCTGGAACCGGGCAACGAAGCGGTGCTGGGCGCGCATATGCTCGAGGTCTCCCCCGCTATCGCTGCGGATAAAGCACAAATCGAGGTTCATCCGCTCGGCATAGGCGGAAAAGGCGACCCTGCGCGCCTCGTTTTCAAGGGCAAGGAAGGCACCGCCATTTTGGTTACCTTGGTGGACATGGGCGGAAGGTTCAGAATGATCGTACACGATATTACCGTTATCAAGCCGATGAAGGAAATGCCTAACCTTCCTGTCGCGAGCGTAATGTGGCGGCCCGCGCCGGATATGGTCACAGGCAACGAGGCTTGGATATTAAGCGGAGGAACGCACCACAGCGTGATATCGTACGACCTTACGGCGGAGCACATGCGCGACTATGCGGAAATCATGGGAATTGAATTCATCCATATCAACCAAAATACGACCATACCGGAGCTTCGGGATAAGCTTGCCGCAGGCGATGTCATTTGGGGAAGGTGAATATGCTAAAAGAAGTAAAGCGGGAAACGCTTAATGCGAATCTCGACCTTGTGAAACACGGCCTTGTGCTTTTCACTTGGGGAAACGTAAGCATTTATGACGAAGATTCTGGTCTTGTCGTAATCAAGCCCAGCGGCGTGCCGTACGACACGATGGCCGAGGACGATATGGTGGTGGTAGACCTTGACGGGAAAACCGTTGAAGGCAAATATAACCCGTCCTCGGATACGCCGACGCACGTTGCGCTTTACCGTGCGTTCAAAGGCGTAAAATCCGTTGTGCATACGCATTCAAAATGGGCGACAAGCTGGGCGCAGTCTTGCCAAAGCATACCCGTACTCGGTACGACTCACGCAGACAATTTCTTCGGCGACATCCCCTGCACCCGGAAAATGACGGAAAATGAAATACGGGATGAATACGAAAAGAACACAGGGCTGGTGATTATCGAGACGTTTAGGGAAAAGAAAATAGACCCGCTTAAAGTTTGCGCGGTGATTGTGGCAAACCACGGGCCGTTCAGTTGGGGCGGCTCCGCCGGCAAAGCGGTTGAAAACGCGGCAGTCATGGAGTACGCCGCCGAAATGGCGTATATATCGACACGCCTCAATCCTGAAGCTTCCATGCAAAGCGCGCTGCTCGAAAAACATTTTCTGAGAAAACACGGGGAAAACGCGTATTACGGGCAGGCGAACGGTTAATTTAATACGCCGGTTATGAAATAAACACAGCACGGGCTCTGTGTATCTCCTCCGTTTTTTATTTATTATAAGCATGTTTTTATTTGGGCTGATGAACAGCCTTTATTTTTTTGCGAATATTTCGCGTTTACTCGTGAAAAATTAATATTGCCTGAACCGTTGCAGGCAGGAGGTTTTAAAGTGCAGTATTTGAAGTGCCAAGCGAAAGACTGCGTATATAACGTGAACACGCAATGCAGCGCGAATACCATACGCGTGAGTATTGCAGGCCAGGAAACGTTTTGCGACACCTATACGCGCGAGGACACGTTTGTTGCCCCCGAAATCGGTGACCTAAGCATTGCGGATACCGAGTTCGGCGATATCGGCAGCCCGCGAATCTCCTGCGGCGTATTCAAGTGCGCGTACAACAGGTCTTTCCGTTGCCGCGCGCATGGCGTGCACATCAGCAGCCCGGCGGAAGACCTGGCCTGCAACTGCCGCACATACCATCCTAAGTAATGCTGTTCCCAGAAAAGGAAAACCACAGCTTTCGCTGTGGCCTCCTCCGCCTTTTCGGCATGAAACTGATTTTCGGGGATGGCGTTCGCTAAAGTAGCGAAGCACATATGCGCAAAATTTGGTGTGAATAAGGGTATGAATGGTGCTGCCGATGCATCCCCCAGTTCAATATACCCTGCGGATCAGGGTCAGGCGCATGCTCTATGGAGAAGTTTACGGTGTAATATGCCCAACCGATTCATTTCCCCACGATATATATACCCTGTTCAAAAACTATCAAACAAAATTTAAGTCTAAATATATAATACTTTGGGTATTATATGAATAAAGGGCGAATGATATTGACAACGGTATTGGAACGAATATATAATGATTGCGTGGTACTGTTGACCATATCTTTTAAATGCGTTTTTCCCTTAATTGCATGAATATCGGTCGATTACGCGTTTTTTTAAATATGGATAATATTAATTTTTTATTTGGATCAAAAGGAGAATAATCGGTGGACTTTAATGTTTTAAAGGAAAAAAGTTTGCTGGATCTGCGCGAGATTGCCAAGATGGCGGGCATCAAATCGGTTACCAAATACCGCAAACCCGAACTTTTGGATATGCTTTTCGATTTGGACAGGAAAGCCCGCGCACAGCAGGAGCCCCGCGAAGCGATACAGCCTGACGAAGCGTATGAAAACGGGTTTGATTCCGTGTATAGCGGGGACGATGAAGAATATATCCCCGTCGGCGATATGAATTATGAGCCGGGTGACGACGAGAATGAGGATATTGATGACAGCTCGGATATCCCGTTGTATCAGCAGGATGTGCTGGAACAGCGTGAAAAAGTACGGCTGGAAAACGACGGGCAGCTTCAGCCGGAAAGGCATAAAAACGAAGAGAAAAAGATCATTGAATATGTAATGGGCAACGACGCGGTCAATGAGCTGTTAAACAAGGGCGACTGCGGCGACGCGATGGGTATTTTGGAGGTGCTGCCCGAGGGCTACGGCTTCTTGCGCAGCGAAAACTACCTGCCCGGCAGCAAAGACGTATACGTTTCGATGGCGCAGATACGCAAGTTCAACTTGAAGACCGGCGACAAGGTGAAGGGAAAAACGCGCCCCGCCAAGGACGCGGAGAAATTAAACGCGCTGCTCTATATCGAGCAGGTGAACGACGACGCGGTTGAAAAATGTCTCTCGCGCAGGCCGTTTGAAGAGTTGACACCGATACACCCCGAAGAACGATTCACGCTGGAACGCCTTGACGCTGCGCGCGATCTCGCCATCCGCCTGATCGATTTGATCGCTCCCGTCGGCAAAGGCCAAAGAGGCCTGATCGTCTCCCCTCCCAAGGCGGGCAAAACGATACTGCTTAAAAAAATCGCCAACAGCATCACCACAAATTATCCGGAAGCTTCGCTGATCGTACTGCTCATCGACGAACGCCCTGAGGAAGTCACCGACATGCAGCGTTCCACGAAAGGCGAAGTCGTCTATTCCACATTTGATGAAAAACCCGAGAACCACACGCGCGTGGCCGAAATGGTCATCGAGCGCGCCAAGCGCCTTGTCGAGAAAGGCAAAGATGTCATCTTGCTTTTGGACAGCATCACGCGGCTGGCGAGAGCTTACAACCTCATCATCCCCCCCACCGGCCGGACGCTCTCCGGCGGCCTCGATCCGGGGTCATTGTATAAGCCCAAACGCTTCTTTGGCGCGGCGCGCAAGGTGGAATTCGGCGGCAGCCTCACGATCATCGCGACAGCGCTCGTGGATACCGGCTCGCGTATGGACGAGATTATATACGAAGAGTTTAAAGGCACCGGCAACATGGAGATCCACCTCGACCGCAAGCTCTCCGAAAAGCGCATATTCCCCGCGATCGACCTCAACAAATCGTCCACGCGCCGCGAGGAACTGCTGCTTTCCAAGCGTGAGCTCGACGGTATCTGGGCAATCCGCAAGGTCATGGCAAACGGTAACACCGCCGAGGTTACGGAGCAGCTCATCGGTATGCTCGCCAAAACACAGACCAACGAAGCCTTCCTCGAAAAGCTGCGCAGCTGGCTGAGCGTCTGGGATAAGGAAGGGTACAACTTTACTTCAAAGCAGCGTTTTTGATGAACCTTAAGCCCGCGCTGCAATACGAACGGCGGCAGCTCTACCGGAAAATCGTCTATATCTATTTCGGCCTGTACTCCATGGCGCTCACGGAACGCTTTTCATTGAATATCGCGTACGGAGCGGCGTTGTATCTGTCGCTCGCCGCGCTGCTGCGCCTGCAAAACTTCATCATGCACACGAAATACGACGCGCGCGGAGGCCGGGTATTAAAAGCAGTTACCGTCGTATTTTTTTTGTTGGCCACACTGTACATCGTAATATTATATCCGCTGTTGAACCCGCGTTCTCACGCGGCGCTCGCGATGGCCATCATTGCGCTGCCGTTTATTGCCCGAGGTGCGGAGAACGCGCTGTTGCGCAGGCTGTCGCGCTTCGCCGATTTAAAAAATAAACGAATCGCGCGTATTACGCTGGCCGCCTACACGCCCGCAGTATTTGCCGCCGCCTTGCTTGCGCTGCCGATGGGCAACGCCGCTGTGGCGTTTGCCTCCTCGGGCATGATTGCCGGGCTTGCGCTTTGTGTGCCGCTAAACTTGATATTTCACGACTTCAATTCGGATATCGTTCCCGCTGAGCAACCCTTCGACGACGTGCGCGGTATACGCAGCGTGCGATTGTTCGACGGCATGACGATTACCTCTGGTGTCGCGCTCAACATATTCGCTTTCACATATATACTGTTCCTGATGTTTTCGCGGGCTCACGACGTGTTTTGGGACTTCTTCGTGGCGGCCGTGTTATATGCCGCATACCTTGGCGTCAGCCGCGCTCGCCATTCCGCGCTGATGCGCAGGATTGGCAAAAACGCGGTATACGTACTGGGCACCGCCATCGCGATATTCGCCGCCTACGGGCTGCGCGACAGCTGGTTCGGCACCGCTCTCGATATTTCAATACAAACATCTGTGCTTCTTTTCGGGCTTGTGCTGCAGATGGCGGCAACACAAGGCCTTCGGGAAGATATGCTGCTGCTCGTACGCCTTTACAAATATGATATCGACGAGGAAGCGATGCGGCGGCGCGCGCAGCGACTCGACATGTGGGCCTCGTTACTCTCCGAAGGCATATTGCTCATCGTGCTGCTCGTGCTGATATCCTCTCCTCTGTTCTCTTCCTTCCGCGTCACCGATTATATACCCTACGCACCGGTGATCGGCAGCGGCGTCGCGGTCATCCCCACGGTGCTGCTATTCACTTCGCTTTGGCTTTCCGTGCGCCAGCCGCTGACCGCAAAGTACAGCCGCAGGCTTAAAACATATGCGAATATCCGTTCGTCCGGAAAGGATAACCCCGCAATGGAAAAACGGCTGCGTGGCGTACTCGTGCAAAAATACAAAAAGCGCATCGGCGTGCATATCATCCGCGCGCTGCTGCGCCCCGTAATGAACCATACCGTTACCGGCAAAGAGAATGTGCGCGAGCTGCCCGGCATATTCGTGTTCAACCACCGCGAGGTGTACGGCCCTGTCGCGGCGGTCGTGTTCCTGCCCTACGATATCCGGCCATGGATACTCTACCAGATGATCGAGAAAGATAAGGTCTCGCGTCATATGTATGAGGGCACGTTCAGCCGCATCCGCTGGCTGCCGCCTGCGCTTCGCAAACTGCTGCCAAAGCTGCTCAGCCCCCTCGTCGTATGGGCGCTGCGCTCGTTCGATCCCATCCCCGTCTACCGCGGCGCGCAGACGAGCGTGATCAAGACGTTCTCGCTCTCGATCGAGTGCCTCGCCTCAGGCGACAGCATATTGCTTTTCCCGGAAAATGAATATGGAAAAAATGTGGGCGACTTCTTTGAAGGCTTCGCGAACCTCGGCAGGCTGTACCATAAGAAAACGGGCGAGCGCCTCATGTTTTATCCCGTCTACGCGAGCAGCAAAAGGCGCGAGCTGCGCATCGGCGAGGGCGTCAGGTACGATCCTGAGGGCGGAGCACACGAGCGCGAGCGTATCGTGGAGGCGCTGGAAACGCGCATGCGCGCGCTGGAATCCATGGACTAAGTCTAAATGTCGATCTCAGTGAGCCTGCTGCCCACCTCTTCGGGCGATACCCTGCCTTGCGTAAGGCTGGTGACGGCCTGAATGAAGCTTTGCCCCTCCCCCGCCCTGACACAGTATTCCGCCGCCACCGTATCGGTATACTTTACATTGGCAGCATCAAACCCCATCGATGCAAGCGCTTTATTGGTGCGCGCCCAAACCGCGAAATCTAAAATACAGCGGTAAACCTCGCACGCGATGACCTGAACGCGCCGCGCTGCGCTCAGCGTATCGGCGGCGCTCTGCGTGTACGCGCGCGCAAGGCCGCCCGCGCCTAAAAGCGTGCCGCCGAAGTAGCGCGTAGAAATGACGATCACATCGCTAAGCCCCGACTTTTTAAGCGTCTCGAGCATCGGCATGCCCGCGGTACCCTGCGGTTCGCCATCGTCGCCGCAGCGCATCGCGCCGCTCTCCAATATATACGCAAAGCAGTGGTGCCGCGCGTCGTAATGCTGTTTTCGGCGCCGCTCCAAGATATGCTGCGCCTCCTGCTCATCGCCGATACGGCAGGCAAGCCCGAGGAAGCGCGACTTTTTGATGACGATTTCGGTTTCGGCGGGTTCTTTGATCGTGATCATGACGTTATCAGCCGAGCACAACCTTGTGATATTTCTTCTTGCCCTTCTTGATCAGCATCTGCCCGTCCGCAAAGCTGTCCTGCGTCACGGGCGCGAACTCGTCTTCGATCTTTTCGCCGTTGACCGTGACGCCGCCCTGCGCGATGAGCCTTCGCCCTTCGCCGCGCGACGCGGTGAGGCCGCACGTTTGCAGCAGGTCGATCATCAGCAGCCCTTCGATGCTGTTGATCTGTGTGGTGGGAACCGAGCCTTCTTCTCCGCCGCCCGTGAACAGCGCTTCCGCCGCTGCTTTTGCGGCGTCGGCTTCGGCCTGCCCGTGCACCTGCTTCGTCACCTCGTACGCGAGCGCGACCTTGGCTTCATTGATTCGCTCGTCGGTAAACGCGCAAAGCCGGTTCACCTCGTCCATCGGTAAAAATGTCAGCAGCGAAAGGCACGTTTTGACGTCGCTGTCCGCCACGTTGCGCCAGTATTGATAGAACTCGTACGGCGAAGTCTTTTCGGGATTGAGCCATACCGCGCCTTTCTCCGTCTTGCCCATCTTGCGCCCGTCACTCGTGAGCAGCAGCGCGAATGTCATACCGTACGCTTCTTTTTGCTCCTTTCGGCGGATCAAGTCTGCACCCGAAAGTATGTTCGACCACTGGTCGTCGCCGCCGAGCTGCAGCTTGCAGCCGTAATCCCTGTTCAGCATAAGAAAGTCGTAGGACTGCATCAGCATGTAATTGAACTCGAGGAACGTGAGCCCTTTTTCCATGCGGTTTTTGTAGCATTCCGCCGTCAGCATGCGGTTGACCGAGAAATGCACGCCGATGTCGCGCAGGAATTCGACATAGTTCAGCTTTAACAACCAGTCGGCGTTGTTGATCATCACCGCTTTGCCCTCGCTGAAATCGAGGAAACGGGAAATTTGCTTTTTAAACGCCTCAGCGTTTGCCTTTATATCCTCCTTCGTGAGCATCTTCCGCAGGTCGCTCTTGCCCGAAGGATCCCCCACCATCGTCGTGCCTCCGCCGATCAGCGCGATGGGCCTGTGCCCCGCGCGCTGCATATGCGCCATCGCCATGAGCTGCACGTAATGCCCGACATGCAGGCTGTCCGCCGTCGGGTCAAAACCGATATAGAATGTAACAGGTTCACGCCCCAGCAATTCGGCAAGCCCCTCGTGCGTCACCTGTTTGATAAAGCCTCTTTCATGCAATACATCGTATACGTTACTCATCGTCTGCCCCTTTCGTCGTAATGTATTATATCGGCAAATCCGCACATTGGCAAATATGTTTTTATTTTAGATTGTCAAACATGTTGTACACTATAGGCTGCAAATATTCGGTTGGCTATCGCCAACCGAGCGGGCACATGGGTATCTTGTTTGAGCGGTATCGATAGACATGAAGCTGTCGCTTGAAGTCGGAAAAAGAGAAGAAGGAGCGCTTGGAAACGGTTCAATGTCCATTATTTATTAT